>JAYVSF010000659.1:0-6194 GCA_043775605.1 Myxococcales bacterium | reverse complement strand
CCAGGCGAAGTGGGTGAAGCTGGCGCCCTGGTCGGGATCGAAGCGGCTCGCGGCCTCGGCCAGCCCGAGGTTGCCCAGCGCGATCAGCTCGTCGAGCTCGATGTGATCGCGGACCCGGGGATGGAGGGTCGCGGCCAGCGCGCGCGGCACCCCGAGGTGGCGTTCGATCAGCGCCGACCGCGCCGCAGGAGTCACCGCCCGAGGATACCGCGGATGGCGCGCGAAATCCTCGGATCGGGGGTGGCCAGCCGGGCCCGAGTTCTCCACGATGCGGGCGTGGCCTCCTTCACCGCGCTCGACGACCGCGACGTCGCCGTCATCGCCCGCGGCTTCGCTCTCGGCGACGTGGTCGCGGTCACCGCGATCGCGGCCGGGACGATCAGCTCCAACTTCGCGTTCGACACCCGCGACCACGGCGTCGCGCGCCGGACGTTCGTCCGCCTCAACGACGGCAAGCCCGCCGACATCGTCGCCTGGGAGGCCGCGCTGTGCGCCGAGCTCGCGGCCGCCGGCGTGCCGACGCCGTCGCCCCTGATCGCGCTCGATGGCGCGCACGTGCTGGCCCACCGCGGCTTCGCGATCACCGCGTTCGCCTGGTGCGCCGGCCACCACCTCGCGCCAGCCGAGGTGACCCCCGCGCACGCGGGCGCGATCGGCGCAGCCCTGGCTGAGCTCCACCTCGCGGGCCTGGCCTTGCCCGCCGAGCGCCAGCGCGCCGGCATCTACCAGTTCGCCGATCTGTGCCGGCGCTTCGACGGCTTCCGCGACCAGGCCGATCCCGCGCTCACGGGCGCCATCGCCACGCTCGCCGACGAGCTGGCCTGGCTGACCGCCCAGGCGCCGGTCCGCGCCGCCGCCACCCACGGCCTCATCCACGGCGACCTGTTCCGGGACAACGTGCTGTGGGAGGGCCCCACCACTCCTCGGGCCCGGCTCCGAGCTGACGCGCGCCAGGCGCGTCGGCCGGTGGGGCCGAGGCTGCGCGCCATCCTCGACTTCGAGCAGGCGGCGCGCGGCAGCCTGGTCTACGACCTCGCCGTGGTCCTCAACGACTGGTGTTGGGTCGACGGCCCGGCGCCGGCCCTGGCCGCGGCCACGCTCGCGGGCTACCAGGCGGTGCGACCGCTGACCGCCGCCGACCACGCCGCGCTCCCCGTCGAGGTCCGGGCCGCGGCGGCGCGCTTCACCATCACGCGGATCACCGACGTCTACCTTCGCCAGGTTGACAACCCCGACAAGGACTTCCGTGCCTTTCTGGCAAGGCTCGACGCCTACCGGGGTCGTGCGCTTGGCGCGCTGCTGTCGTCGGTGTAGCGTCCGGCCGCCCCACGATTCGGGCGCCAACACCAGCGGATCGGCCGCTGGCCGGGCGCCGGTCCAGAGCTTGCAATGCCCCACTCCAACATGCGCTCGTCGTCCCCCGTTCTCCTGGCGGTCGCCGCCGTCGGTGTCCTGGCCGCGACCCAGGCCGGCTGCGCCGCGCAGGCCCGCAACCTGCCGGGCACCAAGATCTCCGACGACAAGGTCAACCGCAGCATCCGCGACGCGGTCGAGTCCTACCGGGTCGCGGTCGAGCACGGCGACACCGAGGCCCTGTTCCTGATGGCGTCCGACAGGTACACCGAGGACGGCGGCACCTCGGTCGGCACCGACGACTACACCCACGAGGGCCTCAAGGACGTGCTCACCGGGCGCTTCCGCATGGTCCGCGACGTCCGCTACTCGATGCGCTACATGAAGATCCAGCGGGCCTGCACCGCCGCCGACGGCGAGCCCGAGACCGGCTGCCTGGCCCGGGTCGAGGTCCTCATCGACGCCAGCTTCACGCTGGTCGATGCGCGCGGCCAGGACAAGCGGATCGACAAGCGCGACCAGAACGAGCTGGTGCTCGAGTGGTCGGGCGACAAGTGGCTGTTCCTCAGCGGCATGTAAGCCGATAGCGATCGTCGCGCGGTTGGCGGCGGTCAGCGCAGCGGGGGTAGGGTGAACGCCGCCCGCTCGCGCCAGTCCTTGGCCAGCCAGCGGTCGACCTCGTAGCCGGTCCCCTCGAGGATCGTCGCGACCTCGGCCAGCGTGGTCAGGTCGCCGGCCCGCCACGCGGCGAGCAGCGCCCGGCGCGCCCCGGCCCGCACGAACCGCGCGCTCGGCAGGGGCCCCGCGATCGCCTGCCGCAACAGCCGCGCCGACACCGCCCAGAGGCCCCGCTCGGACAGCTGGAGCCCGAGCAGGTACCAGCCGAAGTGATCGTCGGGCGAGGCCAGCACCGCCATCATCGCCCAGGTCAGCGCCGCGCCGCGCTCGGCGAAGAAGTAGTTGCGGAAGAAGCTGCCGGCCAGCCGGCGATCGTCGAGGGCCCGGGCCATCGCCTCGAACGGCCGCCGGCGATCGTCGTCGAGGGGCAGGGCCAGCGCGGTGGCGATCCGGGCCCGGGCGCCCGCGTGATCGCCGGCGTGCACCGCGGCCCGGGCCAGGGCGTCGAGCGCGGTCGCGGCGGCGGCCACGCCCTGCTCGCCGGCGGCCGCGGTCTCGTAAAGGCCGTGGGCCTCGGCCTGCTCGGCGGCGTCGCCGGCGGCCAGCAGCGCGGCCAGCTCGAGCACGTGATCGGGATCGGGCGCGTCGCGACACACCCGCCGCACCAGCGCGATCGCGCCCTCGCGATCACCGGCCGAGGCCCGCCGCTCCGCCCGCGCCATCCGGGCCGCGACCGCGTGCGGACACGGCCGGCTGAACACGCTGCCGCCGCGGAACCGGTCGCGCGCGTTCTCGAGCACCTCGGCCGGCACCTCGATGGTGGTCAGCATCTGCCGCCAGCCGGCCAGCAGCGTCGCCTGATCGACGCCGAACGCGGTGTCGAAGTCGCCGCCGGTCCCGTACAGCCGGCGGACCGCCGCCGCGCCGTAGGTGTCGAGGAGCCAGCGCACGAACGACCAGGCGGTGGTGTAGCTGCGCGCCGACGACAGAGTCAGGAACCGCAGGCCGAGGAGCTGATCGGCGGGCGGGGCCCAGCCCAGCAGCTCGAGCGCGCGGGTGGCCTGGTGCGGGGTCATCGTCCTCGACGAGCCCGGCCAGTCGACCGCGACCGCGAGACCCTCGATCAGCCCGGGGTTGATGAGCACCGGCATCCCCAGCAGCCGGCCGGCGCTGACCGAGAACCACGGATCGCCGAAGCTGCCGGCGACCACGTGCGCGATCTCGTGGCGCAACGACGAGTGCGGGAAGCCTTCGTGGCTGAGGTAGATCTCGCGCCGCCACGGCTTGGCCATCTCGACCCGGCGCGCGCCCATCAGCCGGCCCTTCTGCTCGTCGCTGGCGAACAGGTACGAGTGGATCGTGCCCAGCCGATCGGGATCGACGCCGAGGGTGGCGCAGACCTGGTGCAGGCGCAGCTCGTGATCGGCGGCGATCAGGTCGAGGTCGGCGATCACGTCAGCCCGCTCGGCGTAGTGGATGACGAAGTGGGCGGTACGTCGCTCGCCGCCGAGCGCGGCCTGCAGATCGCTGGCGTCGACCGCGTAGCCCAGCGGGCCGGCCTGCCAGCGCAGCCCGCCCGCGATCGTCGCCGCGGCCAGCCCGAGCGCGAGCGCGAGCTTGCCCAGCGGCCGCGGCCGGCGCTGGCGTAGCCGGACCTGCAGCGTCGGCAGATCGAGCAGCGCGGCGGCGAGCGCGAGCGCCGCCAGCACCGTGGTCAGCTGCTCCAGCCGGGCCCAGTACAGCGGCGCCGCCAGCCGGATGTCCTCGTCGTAGAGGTTGCCGGGGAAGAAGCCGACCAGCGGGCTATAGCTGAACACCGGCGGCGCGCTGTAGAAACGCCACAGCGCCAGCGCCAGCAGGGTCAGCGCCGCCAGCCACGGTGCCGCCGCCGAGATCACCCGCCGGCGGCCAAGCCACAGCGCGAGGGCCACGCCGCTGCCGGCGGCCAGCGCGGTCGACGCCGCCGCCAGCATCACCACCGCGGTCACGCCGAAGCTCCAGTCGCAGGTCGGCGCCCAGATGCCGTGCAGCGCCGCGGCCACCGCCGGCAACGCGATGAGCGACAGCGGTGCGATCAGCGCGCGCGCGGTCAGGCCGAGGACCAGCCGGCCGGGGCCGCCGACGCGCGACAGCCCGACCACCGGCTCGGCCTGTGCGGCCCGGACCAGCGCCGCCCCGAGGTCGAGCCCGGCCAGCGAGCCGAACGCCGCCAGCGTGAGGCCGAGTTCGAAGCCCAGCACGCCGAACAGCGGCAGGCGGAGCAGGGCGCCGGTCAGGATCACGTCGAGCACGAGCCAGATGAGGAAGCGGCGCGAGCGCAGCTGATCGCGGACCGCCCGGGTCAGCACGGGGTCGTTGACGTCGGTCATCTCAGCCGGAAAAGCTCACGACCGGGGCAGCGTCGGCGCAGCGCACGCTGGTAGAGTTGCCCGAGCCGATGGACGACGCAAGCCAGCCCGACCGCCGCCGCGCCCTGCGCGCGCCGATCCAGCTCAAGGTCGAGTACCGGCGGCTCAACGGCTTCTTCGCCGACTACACCCGCAACCTGTCGCGCGGCGGCACGTTCATCCGCACCGAGCGGCCGCTGCCGGCCGGCACCGTGTTCGAGTTCCAGCTCTTCGTGCCCCACATCGAGGAGCCGCTGGCGGTGCGCGGCGAGGTCAGCTGGATCGTCACCACCGAGCAGGCCACGCCCGAGCAGGAGCCCGGCATGGGCATCCGCTTCCTCGACGACGAGACCCGCGAGCTGCTGGAGCGCACCGTCGAGCGTTTGATGCACGACAGCCTGGGCCCCGCGCTGTCCGACAAGCTGCTCGGCAAGCGGTAGCGAGCCTCGGCGAGCGATCAACCATGACTCCGGGTGTGCGGGGTCACGCGGGGAGGTTCGGGGTCTGCCTACCTCCGTCGGTACGGCCCCGGGCACTGCGGTAGCGGCTCCCGAACTAGCTGGACCAGGCCACCGCCAGGCAGGGTCATCGTTCGAATCGCGCTCGGGCCGTGCTCGCACCCTCGCGGTGTGCGAAAATTCAGTCGGTCATGCGCAAAGCCCGTTACCTGGCGCCGAACCTCATCACCACCGCAAACCTGGTGTTCGGGCTGGCGTCGCTCGCGCTCGCGTACCACGGTAACTGGCGACTGTCCGGCTGGATGATCATCTACGCCGTCCTGTGCGACCGCCTCGACGGCATGGTCGCGCGCCGGCTGCACGCCACCAGCGCCATCGGCGTCCAGCTCGACTCGTTCGCCGACTTCCTCAACTTCGGCGTCGCGCCGGCGTTCCTGCTCTACACGTTCCTCACCTCGCCGGACGTGCTCGGCCAGTACGACCTGCCTTACGCCGACGGCTGGGGCCGCATCTACCTCTTCGTCGGGTGCGTGATCTGGGTCCTGGGCGCGGTGTTTCGCCTGGCCCGGTTCAACGTCAACACCGACGAGGACAAGGCGACCCGGATCTACTTCGGCATCCCGACCACCCTCGCGGGCGGCCTGCTGGTGACCTGGTTCCTGGCGTTCCTCAAGTACCGCTACCCGGGCCCGCCGACCTTCGGCGGCCCCAAGCTGTTCGGCGACACCCTGACCACGCCGCGCGGGGTCTGGCTCGCGATCCCCGGCGCGATGCTGGTCGGCGCCTACCTCATGGCGTCGTCGCTGAAGATGCTCAAGATCGGCAAGGCCGAGAGCCGGTTCCTCACCGGCTTCCTGCTCGCCTGCGCGATCAGCGGCTACGTCGTCGGCTGGATGCAGGTCCTGCCCGAGTACCTGATCTGGATGCCGACCATCTGGGTGCCCGTGTTCCTCGTCTGGGGCTGGCTGGCGGAGGAGGCGCGCGCGCTGCAACCGCCGCCCTGGTTCCCCGAGCCGCGCGATCCATCGGCCTGAAACAGCAGCGAATTCCGGCATTTTACGATCAGGTGAAAAAAAACCGCCCGCGGGTATTCCAACCGCCGAGGCTTGTGGTAGATACCGCCCCGTCGAAGAGGAACGGCCAAGCAGACCGGGCGCCTTGAAAAAGGCACCGAGCACCTTGACGCCGACAGCTTCAGCAGCTACCTTTCGCGACCTCGTCGAACCGACGAGTGGGTCTCTGAAAACTGAATAGCGGATGGAAGCGTTGAGTTCTAGCTGTCAGCACCGGGCAACCGGGCTGGCGGCAAACGAGAGGACGGCCGCAAGGTCGACCTCTCGCGTAACAAGTACAGAATCCTGATTCATGGACCCGGGGC
>JAYVSF010000658.1:0-3587 GCA_043775605.1 Myxococcales bacterium | reverse complement strand
GGTAGACGGTGTAGGCCAGGCGCACCCGGTCGCCCATCGGCGTCAGCTTGACGTATCGGTTGTTGCGATCCGGCGAGGGCTGGGGATGGGCGCGGGCCGTGGCCGGACCGCCGGCGACCGCGCCGATCACCGCGAGCGTGGTCACGGTCACGACCCGCGACGCCGACGGCACGCGCGCGCCGGAACTCGGCGTTGACCGTCTCGCGGGGCCATGCCTATGCTGCGCCGCGAGGAGGAAGTTCATGCCCCGTAGCCTACCCTGGACCCTGGCCGCCATCGCGCTCGCCGCCGCCGCGTGTGGTGGAGACGACGCCGGCACGTTGCCGCCCCTGTTCGAGCCCAAGCCCGAGTGCATGGGCGATGCGATCGTGCCGTTCGCTGGCGTGCAGCAGCAGGTGATCTCGTTCCTCGAGATCGGCACCACCGAGGACGGCTTCGACCTCGACGGCGACGGTGACACCGACAACAAGCTGGCCGGGGTCGGGGCGCTGGCCTCGGGGCCGATCGCCGATTCGTTCAAGACCTACTCGCTGCTCATCCCGGTCGAGATGTTCGACTTCCCGGCGCAGGCGGTCGACGCCTGCGTGAAGTTCGCGCTCTACCTCGGCAGCTACAAGGTCGACGCCGACGCCGATGGTGAGTACACCGCCGTCGAGGGCGGCGACTGCAACGATCACGACGGCGAGATCAAGCCGGGCCACGCCGAGGTCGCCGGCAACTTCAAGGACGACGACTGCGACGGCAAGGCCGACGAGATCTCGGACGCCCAGCCGTCGACCGACACCATGGATCGCGACCACGACGGCGTGACCATGGCCGCCGGCGACTGCGACGACACCAACGCCATGATCAAGGGCGGGACGTTCGCCGAGATCTGCGGCGACGGTTACGACAACGACTGCGACGGGGTCGCCGATCGCAACACCGACGGAACCGAGTGCAACCCGTACGACGCCAGCCCCGACAAGATCACGGTCGATCCGCTGTCGTTCGAGGGCGGCAAGCCGGTCGTGCAGTTCACCTCCGGCGCGGTCACCATGGTCGCCGGCAAGCTCCACCTGTCGGCGGGCCCGTCGCTGTTTGCGGTGTCGATCCCGGTGTCGGACGGCATCGTCCTCACCCTCAAGATCACCGGCACCACCATCGAGGCCGACGTGGTCGACGCCGGTGGTCGGATGACCCTGGAGAACGGCCGGCTCGGGGGCGTGATCGACGCCCACACCGCCGACACCATCCGCGGCCTCGAGGTCTCGCAGATCGGGCTGCGGCCCGAGGACTCGCTGCTCGACGCCATCTTCGCCGGCCCGGTCGGCATCATCCTGGCGCTGCCGTCGCTGCCGCCGGGCGGCCCGCACGAGGATTGCCGCACGCCCGACATCGACGTCGATCGCGACGGCCTCGAGGCCTTCTGCGACACCAACCTCGATGGCGATGCCGCGACCAAGGTCGTCGATCTCTGCATCGACGGCGACGGCACCGAGGTCAAGGACGAGATCGTGGGCGGCGTGGTCACCAAGAACTGCACCGAGGCGCTCCTGCCGAACGGCAAGCCGCGGTTCCCGGACGGCATCTCGGTCGAGTTGAACTTCAAGACCGCGCCCGCCGAGCTGGTCCGCCCGCCGACGTGATCGAGATGGTCGGGCGCCTCGCGACCGTCCTGGCCATGGCCCTGGCGCTCGGCCCCGGGCTGGTGAGCGGCTGCGCCGACCCCGAGCTCAAGGCCGCGGGCCAGCCGTGCGTGGCCTCCTCCGAGTGCCAGGCCGGCCTGGTCTGCGATCTCGGCGGCAGCCCGCCGGTGTGCGCCGGCCACATCACCACCGATGCCGCGGTGATCGACGCCGGTCCGATCGACGCGTTCCGACCCGACGCGGCCACCGACGCCGCGGTCGTCATCGACGCCGCGCTCGACGCCGACATCGACGCCGCCGCGGCCCAGGCGCCGGGGAGCTAGCGTGCGCGAGCGCGGGCTCGAGTTCCGGGTCGGCCTGCTGATCATCGTCGCCGCGGTGATCCTGGCCGGCTTCATCTTCGTCCTCGGCAACTTCTCCCTCGGCAAGGGCTACTCGGTCTACGTCGACTACGACTACAGCGGCAACCTGCAGGAGGGCGCGCCGGTCAAGGTCGCCGGCATCAAGGTCGGCAAGGTCACCGACGTCAGCTTCCGCGGCGGCGCCATCGACCCCGAGACCGGCCGCCGGGTCTACGTCCGGGTCAAGGCCTGGATCGAGCGGCGAGCCCAGGACAGCATCCGCCAGGACGCCGAGGTGTTCATCAACACCGCCGGCGTGCTCGGCGAGCAGTACCTCGAGATCGTGCCCGGCAAGGACTGGGACCACCCGCCGGTGGCGCCCGGGACCAAGCTGCTCGGTCGCAACCCGCCGCGCACCGACCTGGTGCTGTCGCGGCTGTACTCGGTGCTCGAGTCGCTGTCCGAGGTGCTGACCGAGGACAAGGACGCGATCAAAAACTTGCTCAGGAACAGCGCCAGCGCGGTAGCCCAGGTCGACGATCTGTTGCGCACCAACCGCGAGCAGGTCGGTCGGCTGATCGGTTCGACCAGCGCGCTGGCGGCGACCGCCAACGACACCCTGACCAAGGTCAACGCCGGGCTCGACCCGCGGGTGCTGCAGCGGACGGTGGCCGACGCCGACGCCGTGCTGGTGTCGGGCAAGGGCGCGATCGACCGGGTCACACCCGAGGCCGTCCTGCTGCTCACCGACGCCCGGCGCGCCACCGGCGTGGTCACCGCCGATCGGATCGACCGCGCGCTGGCGACCGCCGACAAGGCCGCGGTGGCGGCGACCAAGGCCGGTGGCCTGATCGACAACGTCGACGGCATGGTCACCGATCTGCGGGCCGGCAAGGGCACCGCCGGTGCGCTGCTGGCCAAGGACGACGTCTACGTCGATGTCCGCGAGCTCCTGCGGGACCTGAAGCGCAATCCCTGGAAGCTGTTCTGGAAGGAGTAGGCGGCCCGTGATCCCGGGTGGCGAACCGCAGCTCCAGGTCCGCGTCGGCGCCGCGATGCTGCTGGTCATCCTCGCCGCCGGCGTGTTCGTGGTGGCGATCTGGCCGCGGCTGGGCGGCGTCGGCGGGGTCGCGGTCGACGTCCGGTTCGGCCACGTCGCGGCCCTGCAGGAGGGCGCGGCGGTGATGCAGGCCGGCCGCACGATCGGCCGGGTCGCCAGCATCGTCCTCGACCGCGACGATCCCGACAACCCCGGCGCGCTGGTCCGGCTGCGCATCGCCCGCCGCTACCTGCGCCAGGTACCGGTCAACGCCGAGGTGTTCGTGTCGTCGCGCGGCTTCCTGTCGTCGCGCTTCCTCGAGATCGGACCGCCGGCCGGGGGCGCGGCGCCGGGTCGGCCGGTGGTGCCCGGTGAGCCGCCGTTGCGCGGGGTCGATCCGCCCACGCTCGATCGCACGCTGCAGCGGACCTGGGACAACCTGCAGCGAACCCGCGCATTCGCCGAGGCGGTGGCGCCCGAGGCCCGGCGGCTGCTCGCCGCGATCGACGGGCTGGCGGCGACGCTGGGGACGGTCGAGCCGATGCCCGGAGCCTACGCCCAGCTCGCGCTGCGGCTGCG
>JAYVSF010000657.1:0-8178 GCA_043775605.1 Myxococcales bacterium | reverse complement strand
TCGAGCGCCTGGTCCCGCCGGGCGACGAGCCGTACGAGCTGCGCGCGGCCCGCGTGCTCAGCGGGATCATCCGCGAGCACGGCCTCGAGAAGGACACTGGCTACCTCGCGGTCAGCGGCGCCCAGGTCTTCACCCACGTGCTCGAGTTCGGCTTCAAGCTCACCCGCCGGGGCGATCTCGACCGTGCGGTCGGCGCCGAGCTCGAGGGCATCGTCCCGGTCGATCTCGAGGAGCTGGTCTACGCCTGCGAGGCCCTGCCGCCGCTGGCAGCGCCGGTCGCGGCCGCTGGCGAGGCCGGGGACGCCGACGCCGCCGGGTCGCTCGCGCCGGTGGTGCCGTTGCGCGGTCGGACCGCGGGCCCGACCGAGGGCATGCGGGTCCTGGCCTACTCGATGCCGCTGACCCGGGCCAAGGAGCTGCTGGCGATCACCGCCGGCGCCGGCAACGAGGCGCGCGGGCTGGTGCCGGTCGCGGCCCTGGCCCGGCTGACCGAGCGCGCGCCTGGCCTGGCCAGCCCGACCCCGATCGCGATCGTCGACATCGGCCACGAGCACACCGACGTCGTGGTCGCGCTCGGCGGCCGGGCGCTGTACTCGCGCACGTTCACCCGCGGCGGTCGCCACGTCACCGAGGCGATCAGCAAGAACTGGCGGCTGCCGTTCGCGGACGCCGAGTACGCCA
Organism: Myxococcales bacterium; assembly: GCA_043775605.1. Taxonomy (GTDB): domain Bacteria; phylum Myxococcota_A; class Polyangia; order Haliangiales; family Haliangiaceae; genus UBA2376. Next base: position 7,497 of record JAYVSF010000657.1, on the reverse strand, counting down.
AGCACACCGATGGCTTCCTCGCCTCGGCCGCCGCGCCGGCGACGTCGGAGGCCTGGCTCCGGGTCCACGACCTCCTCATCACCGAGATCGGGCCGTGGGTGCGCGAGCTGCGTCAGACCCTGGCGGCGTGCCGGGCCAAGACCGGCGCCGCGGTCGGCCGGGTGGTGCTGGTCGGCGGCGGTAGTCGGCTGCGCGGCCTGCCGGCGTTCACCGCCGAGCAGCTCGGGATCCCGACCACCGGCCTCGGTGACGACGCGGCCACGCTGCTGGGGCCGACCCTGGCCGCGCGGGTCGCCGCCACCGGTGGCGCCGACAGCGCCGCATTGGCCCTCGCGATCGCCTTCGATCTGTCGAGCGGCAAGCCGAGCTTCGACCTGCGCCAGGGACCGCTGGCGTTCAAGGTCGACATGTCGTTCATCACCGGCAAGCTGATCCAGGTCGCGGTCGCGGCCATGGTGGTGCTGCTGTTCGCCGGTGCCGCGGCCTACACCGGGCTGCACAAGCTGCGGACCGCCGACAAGCTCCTGACCGAGCGGATCGCCGTCGAGTCGACCGAGTACAAGGGCAAGCCGATGACGGTGACCGAGCTGATGTCCGAGGCCGGCCCCGGCGGTCCGGGCGAGGCCTCGCCGCTGCCCAAGATGACCGCGTTCGACATCCTGCTCGAGATCAACAGCAAGCTGCCGGCCCGCGACAAGATCACGATCGACCTGACCGAGCTCGAGATCCGTGACGGCAAGGTCAGCATCAAGGCCGCGGCCAAGAAGCCCGAGGAGATCGATCAGTTCGAGACCGCCATGCGCGAGGTCAAGTGCCTCAAGGACGCGGCCCGGGGCGCGACCCAGACCGCCGGCGAGTGGATCAATTTCTCCTACACGTTCAAGAACGAGTGCATGTGAGGACCCATGGCTGCCGTCGATAGACTGCGCGACAAGTGGGAGGCGATCACGCCGCGCGAGCGCGGCATGGTCGCGCTGCTCGGGCTGTCCACCGTAGTGGTGCTGGTGCTGTACGTGGCGCTCGGCATCCGCGACGGCATGGTCAAGCTCGAGCACAAGAACGCGCGCTCGCGCCAGGCCCTGATCGCCCTGACCACGCTCAAGGCCGCGCCGGTGTCGACCGGCGGCGACGGTCCCGAGATCCCGAGCGAGCCGGTCCGGCTCGAGAGCTACCTCTACACCGCGGCGACCAAGGCCGGGATCACGCTCAACGGCGTCAACACCCGCGGCAACACCACCCGCGGCTCGTTCACCGTCCACGGCGCGACCGTCGAGCTGCGCGAGCTGACCCTGCAGCAGACCACCGAATTCCTGTCGGCGATCGAGAACGACTCCAAGCTGGTGGTGGTGACCGGCCTCCAGGTCCGGCGCAACTTCCGCGACAAGGCCAAGATCGATCTCAGCATCGAGGTCTCGACCTACTCGAAGGCGGCGGCCGCCGGTGAGGCCGGCAAGGGCTCGGGCTCCGGCTCGGCGAAGGCAGGTGGCGCGTGACCCTCGGACGGCGGGGGCTCCTGGCCCTCAAGATCGCTGGCTACGCCTTCCTCGCGCTGGTCACGTTCGTGTACGCGATCCACCTCACGTTCCCGTACGACCGGGTCCGCGACAAGCTGGTCGAGAGCCTGAGCAGCAAGTACGACGTCACGATCTCCGGCGTCGAGCGCAGCCTGGTGCCGGGGCGGTTCGCGCTGACCGGCGTGACCCTGGCGTCGCGGCCGGCCGCCGCCGGCCAGCCGATCACGACCATGTACTTCAAGCGGGTCGAGCTCGATCTCAAGCTCCTGCCACTGCTCGGCAAGCGGCTGGTGGCCGGGCTCGACATCTCGACCGGCCAGGGGACGATCATCGGCACCGTCGAGCAGGACGGGACCACGACCATCGCCAACTTCACGCTGCGGCACGTGCCGCTGGCGACCTTGCCCGGCATCTCCGACGCGGTCGGCCTGCCGATGGACGGCAACGCCGACGGCAAGGTCTCGCTGCGCCTGCCCAAGGGCGACTGGACCAAGGCGGTCGGCAAGTTCGACCTCGGCTGCAACGTCGGCTGCGCGGTCGGCGACGGCGTCACCAAGATCTATCCGAAGCCGCAGCGGCCGGCCGACGCCGCGCTGTATCGCGACGGCCTGACCGTGCCCAAGATCGACATCCAGCGGTTCGCGATCGGGATCGACGTGGCCAAGGGCGTGGCCGGGCTGCGCTCGTTCGAGTTCCTGTCGGACGCCGGCAAGGTCGAGGTCGACTTCGACATCAAGCTGGCTCGCGCGATCGGCAACTCGATGATCAACGGCTGCCTGCGCTACCAGTGCTCGGCCGAGTTCCGGCTCAAGTACCCGGGCCTGTGCATCGGCAGCCCGATCGTCGACGAGCAGGGCATGCTCAACGTCAAGCTGTCGGGCCAGGTCAGCAAGATGCGGCGGCTGCCGCAGCGCTGCGACACCGGCGGCAGCGGCGGCGGCGGCGGCGATAGCGCCGGCGGGCGCAGCCGGCCGACCCTCGAGAACATCCCCGACGGCGCCGGTGATGTCGTCACGCCGGTGCCGACCCCGGCGATGCCGGTGGTCGAGCCGCCGCCGATGCCGCGGCCGATGGCCGACGATATCGGCGGCACGCAGTACCCGCCGACCACGCCGCCGCCGCCGAGCGGCCCCGGCGGCTCGGCCGAGGTTGGCTCGTCGGGCTCGACCATGTCGCCGGGCACCACGATCTCGCCAGGCGTCCCCTCGCCGGTGGTGCCGTCGCCGAGCGGCTTCTCGCCGGGCGGCGCCACGACCAGGGGGGGCACCCCCGGCGACTCGACCGGCGGCGTCCCGCCGTCCAATCCCGACGACAGCAATCGCTAGCCGCGACCGGTGCGGGCGACGCGGCGACGCTCGCCCGGCAGCCAGCCGAACTCGTCGAGCTCGATCATCCCGCGCTCGGACACGGTCACGCCCTCGCGCTCGAGCAACTGGCGCTGGACCGCGGCCCCGACCGGATCGTGGATCGCGATCCGACCCTGCTTGCCGCGCTTGCCGACCACGCGCTGCCACGGCACGCGCTGGGCTGGCTGGTTCGCCTTCATCGCCGCGCCCGCCACCCGGCTGCCGCCCGGGAGCCCGGCCAGCTCGGCGACCTGGCCGTAGGTGGCGATCCGGCCGCGCGGGATCTTCCGGGCGACCGCGTAGATCGACGCGAACAGCCGGGCCAGGTGCGCGCCCGGCCGCGGATCCTCGTCGTCATCGTCCGCGGCGGTGCGGCGGCGTGGCGTCGCCGGGCGTCGCCGCGCGGGCGACCGGCTCACGGGCCCAGCCCGATCCAGACCGCGCCGTCGGTGCCGAGCTCCTTCTTCCAGATCGGCACCCGCTCCTTGAGCCGATCGATCAGCGCGCGACAGGCGGCGAAGGCCTCGGCCCGGTGGGGCGCACCGGCCGCGATCACCACCGCGGCCTCGCCGATCGTCAGCGCGCCGACCCGGTGCTCGACCGCGAGTCGGGCGCCCGCGATCTCGTGCTCGATCTCGTCGCACAGCTCGATCATCACCTTCACCGCCATGCCCTCGTAGGCCTCGTACTCGAGGCGCTCGATGGTCTCGCCGCGGCTGTGGCGCCGGACCAGGCCGGTGAAGGTGCACACGCCGCCGACCTCGGGGCCGGTGATCGCCGCCAGGCAGCGATCGAGCGACAGCGGCTCGCCGGTGACCACGACGTGGCGCGCGTGTTCGCCGCCGGCGACCGGCGGGATCAGCACCAGCTCGTCGCCCTCGGCCAGCGCCTGATCGTGGCCGACCATCGCCTGGTTGACCGCGACCCGGTAGCGCCCGCGCAACGTCCGCACGATCGGGTGGCGGACCTCGAGCGCGGCAAGCGCCGCCGCCACGGTCGCGCCGTCGTCGATGACCAGCGGCTCGCCGTCGAGCCCGAGCCGCTCGCGAAACACCGCGAAGTAGAGGACCTGGACCTGCATGGCTGGCCGCAGCCTACCGCCGGCCACCGCCCGCCACCAGTCGTCGTCGGGCCTCGCCGGCCGTTCGCGGCTACAGCGTGACCAGGCCGCGGCGGACGGCCTCGACCACCGCCTCGGTGCGGGTGCCCGCGCCGAGCTTGGCCATCACGCCGTTGACGTGGAACTTGGCGGTGTGATCGCTGATGCCCAGGCGATCGGCGACCAGCTTGTTCGACAGGCCCTCGGCCAGGAGCGTCACCACCTGCCGCTCGCGCTCGGTCAGCTCGCCACCGCCGCGGGGCTTGCTCGGCGCCGGACGCGGCACCGGGCTGGTCGGGGTCAGGGCCGGGGCCAGCGCCGCGTCGATGACCGTGAGCCCGTGCTTCACGGCGGTCAGCGCGGCGCCGAGATCGAGCCCGACGTCGCCGCGCAGCACGACGCCGCGCGCGCCGGCGGCCAGCGCCGGGCCGAGGTGGGCCGGGCTGCTGATGACCGCTACCGCCGGGACCCGCAGGTCGCGCAGCTCGCGCATGCGGGCCAGCGCGCGGTCGCCGTCGGGCCCCGGATCCCACAGCACCACGTCGGCGTCGGCCACCGCCACCACGCGCGCCTCACCGAGCTGGGCCAGCAGTCCGGTCAGCGCGTTCTTCAGCAGCGGGTCGTCCGACACGACCGCGACGTTGACGATATGAGCGTCGGCGTCGGTGCCCGCGGGCACGAGCGACGACAGCGAGATCGACAGGGGAAGCTTGGGATTGCGGGTCATTCAGCGCCTTCCGACCAGCATGGGTCCGGACACCTCCGCGTCAACCGACCACGGGTGGGACGATCCATCGCGACGCCGGAACAGCGCAGGGATCGTGCCAGCCGAGCGAGCGGGCACCTGCCCGAACAGGCAGGACCGCGCGGCGACCTCATGCGGTCCTGCCCGAATGCCAGCGCCAACCTCGCCGATCGCGCGATGGCGGGCCGCGCGTCCCCGCCCCATCTTCGTCGACATGAGCATCTCTCTCTCGTCCTCTGCATCTCCTTCCTCGTCCGGCCCCGGCTTGGCGACCTCGTTCGCCGACGCGCTGCAGGCCACGGTCGCCACCGCGGTCGCCGCGGTCGAGCGGGCCGTGGTCCGGGTCGATCGCCGGCGCGGTGGCGGCACCGGCCTGGCCTTCACCGATGAGCTGGTCATCACCTCCAGCTTTCACGCCGGCGATCAGCTCCGGCTCGGCGTGGTCGCCGACGACGGCGCGGTGATCGAGCGCACCGCGACCGTGATCGGCCGCGATCCCGGCACTGACGTCGCCGTCGCCCGGGTCGAGGGCGGCGGTCTCCACCCGGCCAGGTTCCGCGAGCTCGACGGGATCGGCGCAGGTCGCCTGGCCCTGGCCGTGGCCCGGCCCGGTCGCGCGCTCCGGGTTTCGCTGCGCGCGATCGGCGTCGTCGGCCCGGCGATGCGCACGCCGGCTGGCGGTCGCCTCGACGCCTACGTCGAGACGGATCGCGCGCTGGCTCGCGGCTTCGCCGGCGGGCCGCTGGTCGACCTCGACGGCCGGGTCCTGGGCATGAACACCCGCACCCTCATCGCCGGCGCCGATCTCGCGGTGCCGTCCGCGACCCTGAGCCGGGTCGTCCTTGCCCTGGTCGCCCACGGCCGCATCGCGCGCGGCTACCTCGGGGTCGCGGTGTTCCCGGCCGAGGTCCCGACCGCGCTGGCCGCCAGCGGCCAGGGCGCGCTGGTCGGCAGCGTCGAGGCCGATGGTCCGGCGGCCAAGGCCGGCGTGCTGGTCGGCGATCTGATCGTGACCCTGGCCGGCGAGCCGATCACCGGCCCCGACAGCCTGCGGGTCGCGTTGCTCGAACGGGCCGGCGCCGCGATCGAGCTCGGTCTGGTGCGAGGCGGTCAGCCCCTGACCCTGGCCGCCACCGTCGGAAACCGGCCGTGATGATGGCCGTGGTCCCTCGCGACCCGTCGCTCGATCCCGCCGCCGCGCCCGATCCCGAGCCGCTCGATGCGTACTCGCGAGCCGTGATCGGCGCGCTCGACGTCGTCGGCGGGGCCGTGGTGTCCATCGACGTCCGCCGATCGCGGCGCGGCAACCCTGACGGCGCCGGTTCGGGCGTGGTCGTCACCCCCGACGGCTTCGTGGTCACCAATCACCACGTCGTCGACGGTCAGCGCGAGGTGCGGGTGCGTGGCCCGTCGGGCGAGCCGGCGCCGGCGACCGTCATCGGCATCGATCCCGCGACCGATCTCGCGGTGCTCAAGGCCGACGTCGCCAGCGCCGGCACCACCGCCCACGCCCAGCTCGACGGCGGCGCCGCGGTCCGCCCCGGCCAGCTGGTGATCGCGATCGGCAACCCGCTCGGCTTCGCGTCGACGGTGTCGGCCGGCGTGGTCTCGGCCCTCGGCCGCAGCCTGCGCGGGCAGGGCGGCCGCCTGATCGACGGCGTCATCCAGCACACCGCGCCGCTCAACCCCGGCAACTCCGGCGGCCCGCTGGTCGACGCCCGCGGTCGCGTGGTCGGCATCAACACCGCGATCATCGCCCGCTCGCAGGGCATCGGCTTCGCGGTCGGCGTCGACACCGCGGCCTGGGTCCTGGGCCAGCTCCTCGCCCGCGGCCGGGTCCGCCGGTCGTACCTCGGCCTCGGCGGTGCCACCCGTCCGCTCGATCGGCGCCTGGCCCGCGCCCACGACCTCACCACCACCACCGCGGTCGAGATCATGTCGATCGAGGGCGGCACCCCGGCCGCGCGCGCGGGCCTGCGCGAGGGCGATCTCGTCCTCCGCCTCGGCGCCCGGGCGATCCGCTCCGTCGACGAGTTGATCCGCCTGCTCCGCGATCACCCGCCTGGCCAGGCCACCACCGTCGCCATCCTGCGGCGCGGCCAGCCCCTCGACGTCGTCGTCACCCCCACCGAATCCCCCTGACCAACACCAGGAACTCAGATCCGATCGGGGCGCGGTCGTGGCTCACACCTCGATGACTCGGACCGCACGCGTGGTGGCCGCGAACTCGAGGATCGCGGTGTCCGCGGTCACCAGCGAGGCGCCGAGACGCCGCGCGGTCGCGACGATGATCCGGTCTGACGGATCCGCGTGGTCCCATGCGAGATCGACGGCATCCACCGCAGTCGGTGGGTCCAGGGGGGCAACGACCGCCGACAGGGCGTCGAGCGCGTCATGGATCCAATCGAGGACGTCGCCCGCGATCTTGATCCGGTTCCGCCGGACCCCGAGGGCGATCTCCCAGGGAGTGATCGCCGACACGAACAACTCCTGGTCACGAGCTGCCAGCATGATCCGCTTCTCCACCTTCTTGGGGATGCGGATGCCGAGGTGGGCCCAGATCAGCGCGTGGGTATCAAGCACCAGCATCCCATGGCTCCCCCGCGCCCAGCTGGAACAGCTCTTCGTCTGAGCACAGGATCTGCGCTGTGCCGCGGCCCTTGCCGAACCCGCGCGGCTTGCCGCGATCCGGCACCAACCGCGCGAGCACCTTGCCCCGCTTCGTGATGACGACGGGCTCCCCGGTCTCGGCGACCTGGTCGATCAGCTTGAGGCACGTGGCCTTGAACTTGA
>JAYVSF010000656.1:0-5662 GCA_043775605.1 Myxococcales bacterium | reverse complement strand
AGATCGGCACCGCGCGGCAAGTGATCGAACTTGCTACGCGGACGGCCCGGGCAGCGCGACGGTGAAGCGGGCGCCACCCTCGGGGCCCTGGTCGACCGCGACCCGGCCACGGTGCTGCTCGACGATGTTGCGGACGATCGACAGGCCGAGGCCGGTGCCCTTGCCGTCGGTCTTGGTGGTGAAGAACGGCTCGAACACCCGGACCCGGTCGTCGACCGGCACCCCGGGCCCGCTGTCCGACACCGACACCGACACCCAGCCGTCGGCCAGGGCCGCGGTCCGCACCTTGATGATGCCGCCGCCCTCGACCGCGTGGGCGGCGTTGGTCAGGAAGTTGATCATGACCTGCTCGAGCTGGCCGGGCACCGCCGGCACCGGTGGCAGCGCCGGATCGAGCTCCGTGCCGACCACGATGCCGCCGCGATCGAACAGGTGCTCGCAGAACGACAGCGACTTGTCGACCACCGCGTTGAGGTCGACGATGTCGACCTCGTCGCCGACCGGCTTGGCGTACTGCACCAGCTCGCGGGCGAAGCGCAGGATGCGCTGCGCCGAGGCGCCGACCCGGGTCAGCTTCTCGATGTCGCCGGCCTCGGCCCCGGCCCGCACCGCCTTGGTCAGCAGGTAGTCGGCGTAGACCGTGATCGACGTCAGCGGGTTGTTGAGCTCGTGGACCACGCCGGCGGCGAGCTGGCCGAGGGTGGCCAGCCGCTCGGCCTGGATGATCTGGTCCTGCAGCTCACGCAGCCGGGTCTGATCCTGGCCGATGCAGACCACCGCCTCGGCGGCCGCGCGCGCCGGACCGGCGTGGATGCCGGCCACGCTCCACACCGTGCGGACCCGGCCCCGGACCCGCGACTGCAGATCGATCTCGATCGCGTCGTAGGCCTGCCCGCGCATGGCCTGGACGAACACCGGGGTCAGGCGCAGGCGCTCGTCGGCAGGCAGCAGATCGCGCAGATCGCGGCCCAGCACCCGCTCGCGCTCGGCGCCCATCAGCTCGAGCAGCGCGCGGTTGCAGACCGTGATCCGCCAGGCCTGGTCGACGCCGATGATGAGGGCGTTGGCGTGCTCGATCAGCCGGGACTGGAAGTCGCGCAGGCCCTGGGCGTCACGCCACAACCGCTGGGTCCGCAGCGCCACCGACAGCTGGTTGGCGATCGGCAGCACCAGCGGCTCGTCGACGGCGCCCAGATCGACGCCGAGCCGGTAGCCGACGTCGAGCACCCCGTACAGCTCGCCGGCGGCGACCAGCGGCACCGCGAAGCCGCTGGCGACGTGGGGGAACGGCCCGTCCCAGCGCGGGGCCAGGCGCAGCCGGGCGCTGGCGGCGACCGCGGTCTTGAGCCGGGTCTTGACCACCGCGCTGTCCTTGATCGTGATCCGTTCGCGCCCGAGGTCGGGCCGCAGCTCGCTGCCCAGCGCGTAGCACCGCGCGGCCTCGGTGGCCCGCAGATCAACCACCCGCACCGCCAGCAGGCGCTCGGGGAACAGCCCGGCCAGCGCGCGCAGGAAGCGATCGCACAGCGCGGCCTCGCTCTGCTCGAGGTGGAGCTCGCGGCCGAGCTCGAGCATCACCGACGCCACCGCGGCCTCGCGCGGACGGTCCCCGGCGGTCATCGGATCGGGACCTTGCCGACCTGGGTGATCTCGCCGGTCTCGTCCGACTCCTCGCCGAGGATCTCCTCGGGCACCGCCTCGATCGGGCGCGGCGCGGGCGGCACCATGATGCTGGCCGCGCTGGTCCGACGGGCCCGGGCCCGAGAGATGACCGCGTCGCCGACCGCGCCGGAGTCGGCGGCGTCGGCCAGGGGGAGGCCCAGCTCGGCGTCGGTCAGGACCGGGATGTCGCTGGCGGTCGAGCGGTCGAGGTCGAGGATCGCGGCGCCGCCGACGTAAGGCATGGTCTCGTACCGGGTGATCTTGCCGATCTTCTTGACGATGCCGGCCATCCGCTCGGCCTCGGACCGGATCACCGCGACCCGGGCCATGTGGGGCGCGCCGGCCGGGCCGATCCGCTCGATCAGCTCGGCGTAGCCGAGGATCGACGTCAGCGGCTGGTTGAGCTCGTGGGCGGCCGAGCCGGCGAGCGCCGCGACCACCGCTTGCTTCTCCGACACCTCGAGCTTCTCCTGGGCTGCCAGCAGGCGCTGCTCGATGCGGATGCGCTCGCGCAGGTCGGAGAAGATGCCGACGGTGGCCGCCTCCTCGCCATCCTCGTAGATGATCGACGCGGTCATGTTGACCGGGATCAAGATCCCGCCCTTGGCGCGGATCTCGCGCCGGGTCTGCTCGAGGAAGCCGACCCCGCCGTGCGACGTCGAGCGCAGCATCCGCATGATCTGGCGCGACACCCCGCGCTCGTAGAGGTCCCACACCGGCAGCCGGCCGATGACGTCCTCGCCGCGGTGGCCGAACAGCCGCTCGGCGCCGTGGTTGAACAGGATGATCTGGCCGCGCATGTCGGCGGCGACGATGGCGTCGACGGTCGAGTCGATCAGCCGCTCGAGGAACTCCTTGGTCGCGCGCAGCTCGGCCTCGAGCGCGCGCTGGGCGGTGACGTCGCGGAAGGTGAAGATCGCGGCCCCGGTCGCGGCCAGCACCGTCGAGGTCGACACCGACACCATCAGCCGGCCGCCGGTGGTGGTGGCCAGCTCGACGTCGAACGGCAGGACGTTGCCGCCGGCCAGGACCCGCGCCACCGCCTCGGCGACGACCGTCGACGACTCGGGCGCGACCAGGTCGATCAGGAGCTGGCCGGTCAGGCCCTCGCGGGCGAAGCCGGTGATCCGCTCGCCGGCGCGGTTGACGAACAGGATCGCCCCGGTCTCGTCGACGATCACCACGCCGTCGGCGGCGGCTTCGAAGTGCTCCTTGAGCGACTCGATCCCGCGCAGGCGGCGCTCGGCCTCGTAGCGCAGCCGCGAGATCCGGTGGGTCTGGTCGCGCAGGCTCTCGAGCACCGCGCCGTGGCGGAGGTGGGCCGCGGTCAACGACGCGATCAGCCGGGCGAACTCCGAGGCCCGGCCGCGCAGATCGTTGATCCCGACCCCGGCCCGCCGCAGCAGGATCGCGCCCAGCGGGCGGCCGCGCCAGGCCACCGGGAACACGGCCGCGCCCGCCACCGGCGCGCCGGTGCGCTTGGCCACCGCCGCGTGGGTCAACGGATGGGTGGTGACGTCGTCGATCAGGACCGGCGTCGCGGTGCGGATGGCCTCGGCGACCTCGGGGTAGTCGGAGATCGCGAGCGCGAACTGGGTCAGCTTGGGATCGTCCGTGGCGGCGATCACGAACGCGTGCTGCGAGCCGTCGATGTGGGCGATCAGCGACGCGCGATCGAAGCCGAGCGAGATCCGGACCAGCTCGAGCATCTCGACCAGGGCCCGGGCGTCGTCGCCGCGCGCGGCCAGCAGATCGTTGATCTGGGTCAGCACCGGGCCGAAGCCGCCGGGCTGGTACGGACCGCGCAGCCGGCCGAGGAGCAGGAGGTTCTTGGCGCGCGCGACCAGGGCCGCCGGCTCGGCCTCGGGGCGGGCGGTGTCCGAGGCCCCGGCCGCGAGCGCGGCGGTCTGGCGCGAGGTCACGGCCAGGATCGGCACGTCGGCCAGAGGCGGGGCCGCGCGGGCCTGGGCCACCAGCTCGGCGGCGTCGGCGGCGACCACGATGACCAGCGCCGGCGGCTCGCGGGTGCCGTCGAGCACCAGCCGGGCGTGGCTGCCGACGTCGAGGCCCGCCGCGCGCAGGACGTCCACGACCGGCCCGCGCTCGTCGTCGATCGCGCCGACCACGGCGATGCGAGAGGACGAATACACCGCCGGGAGGATAGCGCGGATCGCGGTCAGGGCGGCGCCAGCGCTCGCCGGAGTCGTGTGGCCCACCGCGTGATCGCCCGCGGCAGCGTCTGCAGCACCGACTGCGCCCCATGGCGCGCCCGGAAGTCGGCCACGCTGGCGGCCATGAGGTCGGTGCAACGCTCGGCGACGCCGTCGACCATGGCGATCACGGTCCGAGCCCCGAGCCCGAGCGCCAGCGCCAGCGCCTCCCACTGCGCTCGGCCGATCCGATCGGGGTCGCGCTGGCTCCCGACCCCCATCGCCAGGAAGCGATCGAGGGCCGGGTAGTGACGGGTCGCGACGAGGTCATAGAACGGTGCCAGCTGCGCACCGGCTCGACCGTAGAGGATCGATAGGTTCTTGCCATGGCCGTCGGAGTTGCCGACGCACAGGTTGAAGGCCTGCCACTCGATCACGCGCTCGACGTCGACGATCGGCCGCCGCACCTGCGCGCGCACCAGCTCGATGGCGGCTGCCAGCGATGGTCCGCCCTCTTGCTCGTATTTCCTCGTCGGCGGCAATCCGAGCGCCTGGCAGAGATCCTCCTGGTGCAGAAGCGCCACCGGCCAGGGCGAATCGCTGGCGACTCGATCGTAGCGCTCGATCAGCAGGCTGGGAGGATCGGTTCGAGCCGTCAGCTCGGCGGACACGACGTCGAGCCCGACCCTGGCCGCGAGCGCGAGCACGAACGCCTCGTTGATCGGAAGGTGTGCGAAGTCGCGATGGGGCAGCTTGAGGATGTGGGTGCTCGGTGCGGTCCCGATCGGCAAGTGGAGCTTGCCGTCGAGCAGCGCGACCGGAACCTTGTCCTGCGCGCCCGCCAGCGACAGCCGCGTCCCGGGGCCACCGGCGAGCAACGGGATCACTCGGCCGCCGGACACGAAGCCCTGCAAGCGGCGATCGTCGAGTAGCTGGTACGCGGCGCGGGTCGGGCGAGCCGGCTCGAGCTCAGCGTCGAGGACGGAAAGTGCCCCGGCGCACTCGCCGCCGATCGCGCGCAGCAGCGCCAGATCGTTGTCGCGCGAGATCCCGAGTCGACCGCAGATGGCGTCGCGGACACCGCCCTCGGGCAGCAGGTTGGCGAAGAACGCGTGGCCCTTGCCGTCGTCGAAGGGCGCGGCGCGCAGCGGCAGGCTGGCCGAGATCGCGAAGGCGTCGGACCAGCCAAGCCAGGCCGGATCGTAGGTGAGCACGAGGTGGGCGCCGTCGGCACCGTCGAGCCGGCCGACGACGTGGTCCGCGAACCAGACCCGCAGCGCCGCGGTCGTGGACATCAGCCGCCCCGAGGCCGCCAACCGCGCGGCGCGATCCAGAGCTCGAGCCCGAGACGATCGAGGACCCGGAGCACGAGCCCGAGCCGCAGCGTCGGCTTGCCACGCTCGAGCTCGCCGAGGAACCTGACGCCGACCCCGGCTAGCCCGGCGGTCGTCGCCTGATCGGTGCCGCCGGCTCGGCGCGCGTCCCGCACCATCGCCCCCATGTCCGCCGCGGTGCGGACGCGTGCTGGTGCCGGTTCGTCGTCGCCAGGGGGCATGGATCTTCCTGCTCGGGACGATGGCGCCGATGGCCGTCAGCGGCCAAGCACAATCATCCCGATCGGGAATATCGCTCCCTGGGCGCGCATCAACGGGGTCAGATCTTCCCGGTCGGGACCATGAGGCCGCAGCCGTCGATGCTCACCGCACGGGCGGGAGGTAGCCGAAGTCCATGTCTGACGTTTCGCGGTTGCGGTACGTCTTGGCCATGGGGACCAACCACCAGCAAGCCGCCATCCCCGCCTCCGCGTCCGCGATCGCTCCCGCGCTGAGGCTCGCGCTCGCGCTGGCCGG
>JAYVSF010000655.1:0-4542 GCA_043775605.1 Myxococcales bacterium | reverse complement strand
GCCGCCGAGGCCGCGGCCCTGACCGCGAACCCCGAGCGGATCCCGGCCCGCGGCAGCTACTTCGAGCTGGCCCAGATCCGGATCGCCAAGATCCTCGCGTGTGACACCCGAGTCGTGACCGCCAAGCAGGAGTACGCGCGGGCCACCGGCGTGGCCAACATCGCGGCCTCGGCGGCGTTGCCCCCGGTGCCGGTGCCGGCCGGCGTCGCGACCTACGTCGGCGCCCTGGCCTGCGCCGACTGTCATGTGGAGCAGGTCGCGTCCTGGAAGAAGACCCGCCACGCCAGCGCGTGGCAGACGATCGAGAAGGTCGACAAGCAGTTCGACTACGACTGCACCGGCTGTCACGTCACCGGCTGGATCCAGCCGAGCGGCCCGACGATGGCGTCGCTGGCGGCCGGCCCCGAGCTGCGCGACGTCCAGTGCGAGACCTGCCACGGCCCGGGCTCGATCCACGTCGACGCCGACGACGCCGACATGAAGAAGACGATCCAGCTGCGGCCGGCCGACGACCTGTGCGCGACCCAGTGCCACACCCGCGAGCACTCCGACACGTTCGATCGAACCGCGTACCTGCGCGACATCGTCGGCCCCGGCCACGGCGAGCACGCGGCCAGGGAACTGGGGCCGGGCCCGACCGGCCACGACCTCCGCAAGGCGGGGCTGGCCAAGGCCGGCGCGGTCATCGGCGCCGGATGCCCGAAGTGATGCCGGCGGCGCTGGTCAGCGTGCGCGGGCTCGGCAAGCGCTACGGCGAGATCGTCGCGCTCGGCGGGGTCGAGGCCGAGGTCGGCGCGACCGCGCGGGTGGTCGGCATCCTCGGGCCCAACGGCGCCGGCAAGTCGACGCTGGTGAAGTGCCTGCTCGGCATCATCCCGTTCGACGGTGAGGCCCGGGTGCTCGGGCTCGATCCCCGCACCGACGGCGCGGCGATCCGGGCCCGGGTCGGCTACATGCCCGAGGGTGAGGTCACGCTGCACGGCCTGTCGGCGGTCGAGCTGTGCACCTACGCCGCCGAGCTGTCGGGGCTGCCGCCGACCGAGGCGCTGCAGCGGGCCCACGCCGCGCTGTACTACGCCGGGCTCGAGGACAAGCGCTACCAGGCGATCGAGGGCTACTCGACCGGCATGAAGCAGCGGGTCAAGCTGGCCGCCGCCCTGGTCCACGATCCCGACCTCCTCTTCCTCGACGAGCCGACCAACGGCCTCGATCCCCGGGCCCGCGACGAGATGCTCGAGCTGATCGCCGAGCTGCCGGGCAAGCGCCACTGCACGATCCTGCTGTCGACCCACCTGCTGACCGACGTCGATCGGGTGTGCGACCGCACGCTGATCATGCACCAGGGGCGGGTCCGGTTCGCGGGGACGATCGAGGAGCTGCGGGCGCGCGGGGTGTCCGGCAACGACGTCGTGGTCGAGGTCAAGGACGGCGCCGAGCGGCTGCAGGGTGCGCTCCGCGCCGACGGCCTGGCCGCCGAGGTGACGTCGCCGGTGACGCTCAAGGTGACGCTGACCGGCGGGGCCCAGCCGCGGGCGGTGCTGGCGGTGGCCCGGCGCATCGGGGTCCAGCTGCGCACGATCGAGCCGCACCGCGAGTCGATGGAGGAGGCGTTCCTGCGGGTCGTGCGCGAGGAGACCGGCCCGCACCTCGGCGGCGTGGCGCCGATCGATCAGGTGGTGGCGCCGTGAGCGCGGCGCCGACCGCCGCATCGACCGAAGACGCCAGCGCGCCGACCGCGGGCGCGCCCGGGCGCGGCGTCATCCACGACATCGGCTACGCCCGCTACGCCGGCGAGCGCCGGCCGCCGTCGACGTTGTGGCGGGTGATCATGCGCCACCACCTGACCTACGCCTGGAAGACGCTGTGGCGGTTCAAGCCGTGGCTCTTGTCGGCGGTGGCGATCACGCTGGTCGCGGGCGCGCTCATGTACGTGTCGCAGAACTCGCTGTTCGACGACCTGCGCCAGCGCGGCGCGCCGCTGAAGTTCCTCGACGGCATCCTGCCGATGACCTTCCCCTTCTACATGGCGGCGGCGTTCGTGTTGACCATGACGGTCGGTGCCGGGGTGGTGGCGCGCGATCAGGAGACCGGCGCGTTCACCTTCTACTTCTCGCGGCCGGTGCGACCGATCGACTACGTCGTCGGCCGGTTGGTGGGGATGACGATCCTGACCGCGATCATCGTCGCGGCCGGGCCGGTCCTGCTGGCGCTGTTCCGGCTCGGGCTGTCGCGCTCGACCGGCGAGGCGGTCGACGTGCTGCCCTGGGTCGGACGGGCGCTGGTCGTCGGGTTGCTGGCGGCGCTGGCCTTCGCGGCGGTGCCGCTGGCGGTGTCGGCGCTGGCCGGTCGGCGGACCCTCGCGATCGGCGCCTGGGCCGCGTACTACCTGGTCGGGACCAACATCCTCGTCGTGCTCGGCCGCCTGGTGTGGTCGCCGCTGGCCGCGCTCGATCCAACGACCGCGGTGAAGTCGCTCGCGCTCGGGCTGTGGGACGTCGAGGTCCTGCGCGGCGGCAGCTTCCTGGTGTCGGTGCCGATGGCCGTGCTGGGCCTGGCGCTGCAGATCGTGGTCGCGATCGCGATCTTCTACCGACAGATCGCGCGGACCGTGGTCGGCGCGGTCGGAGGTGCGTCGTGACCGCGGTGGTGACCGCCGAGCGCTGCTCGAAGTGGTACGGCGCGGTGCTCGGCGTCAGCGACGTGAGCTGGCGGCTGGGCGCCGGCGTGGTCGGGCTGCTCGGGCCCAACGGCGCGGGCAAGTCGACGCTGATGAAGCTGATGGCCGGGCTCTTGCGACCCAGCCGCGGCACCCTGACCGTGCTCGGCGGCCAGCCGTTCGAGGAGCCGGCGGTCCGACGCAAGATCGGCTACAGCCCCGAGCACGAGAGCACCTACGATCACCTGACCGCGCTCGAGCTGGTGACCTCGCTGGCCCACCTCGCGGGCGTGCCGCGCCGCGCCGCCGGCCGCGCCGCCGAGGACGCGATCGAGGCCATGGGCATGACCTCGGCGATGCACCGCCGGGTTCGCGGCTTCTCCAAGGGCATGCGCCAGCGGACCAAGCTGGCGGCGACCCTGGCCCACGATCCCGATCTCCTGATTCTCGACGAGCCGCTGACCGGCGTCGATCCCGAGGCCCGGATCGACATCATCGCCAAGATCAAGCGGCTGGCCGACGGCGGCAAGACCGTGGTGGTGTCGTCGCACGTGCTGCACGAGATCGAAGCGCTGACCACCGACATCGTGGTGATGCACCGCGGCCAGATCCTGGCCGAGGGCAACATCTACGAGATCCGGCGGCTGATCGATCGCCACCCGCACCGGATCCGGGTCGAGTGCGACCGGCCGCGCGAGCTGGCGGCGGTGATGGCAGGGACGGACCACCTGGTGCGGCTGGTGATGGAGCGCGGCGCGATCGTGATCGAGACCAGCGACCCCGACCGCTGCTACGACGACCTCGCCGACGCGGTGCTCGCGCGCGGGCTGGAGCTGCGCAGCATGACGTCACCCGACAACAACCTCGGCGCGGTGTTCGAGTACCTGACCGGCGACCGCGGTGGCCGCGGCGCGAGGTCGTCGTGACCGGCCCGACCGTCGGCACCGACGAGCGACGGCCGCTGCCCGCGGGCGCTGCGGTGCTCGCGCTGGCCCGGGCCGCGCTGATCCGCACCGTGCGCGGTCGCGCGCTGTGGGTGGTGACCGCCCTCGCCGCCCTGCCCCCGCTGCTGGCGGTGGTGCTGGCCCACGCCTCGCGCGAGAACGACCAGGCGGTGTGGCGGTATGCGTACGAGGCGTGCCTGCTGATGCTGGCGGTGGTGCCGCCGGTGCTGGTGGCCTCGGCCATCGCCGACGAGCTCGAGGACAAGACCGCGGCCTACCTGTGGTCGCGGGCGCTGCCGCGGTGGGCGGTGGTGATCGGCAAGCTGGCGGCGCTTGCGCCCCTGTGCGCGATCCTCCTCGGCGGCTCGGCCGCGGTCGCGTACCTCGCGGGTGGGCTCGCCCCGGCGGTACGGACCACCCAGATGATCGACGGCGCGATCGGGCTGGCCGCGGCCGGGTGCTGCGCCGCCACCATCGCCGCGGCGATCGCCGTCTTGATCCCGCGCCACGCAGTCGCGATGGCGGTGGCGTGGATGGCGCTCGACGCCACGGTCGGGCTGATCCCGATCCCGCTGCGCCAGGCCTCGACCGCGTTTGCCGGTCGCACCATCGCCGGCTTCACCAGCGGCGGCGCGACCTCATCCGCGATCGCGCTGATCGTGCTGACCGCGATCTCGACGACGCTGGCCTGCTGGCGGATCGCGCGGCTCGAGTAGCTACAGGCCCAGGGCGAGGCTGGGCGTGTACTGGAACGACCAGTCGTCGACGATCGAGCCGTCGGGGAACTGGCAAAGGCCGCTGTCGCCCGCGGCGGTCGTGCCCGAGACGTCGCGACCGCCGGCCGGCTCGCAGTAGTAGGTCGACGGGTTGCCGGGGCCGACCTCGACCTTGACGCCGGTGATCCGCTTGACCGCCTCGAAGGCGTCGCAGTCGAGCGAGCCG
>JAYVSF010000654.1:0-26332 GCA_043775605.1 Myxococcales bacterium | reverse complement strand
CCGGAATCGGCCCCGAAGGTCAAGAGAAAGCGCCACACGTCGACGCTGCGGCGCGCCCGTTCGCACCGCTGCATGCTCTCCGTGCGAAGGTAGGGCTAGGGCCGCCAGCCGACCAGCGCCATCATCGGGTGCTGGAGGTGGCGCTCGACGTCGGGTCCGAGCGAGTACGTCTCCTCGTAGTGATCGCCGTCGGCCTCCTCGATGTACGGCGACTCGGCGCTGAGCACGTAGTTGTAGGACGGCACGATGTAGCCGAGAAAGTCCTCGGCCAGCCCGGCCAGCACCGGGTAGCGGACGCCGGGGTTGGCCAGCATCAGATCGCGCAGATACGGCGGGGCCGGCGCGGTCGACAGGTCGGGCTGGTTGGCCTTGGTCGGATCCATGATCGGCCAGCCCCAGCTCCACGAGCCGTCATAGCCGCCCACCCACAGCTCGGGGTGGAGCTCACCGGGGCAGGTCACGAGCGCCAGCGGGCCGACCTGGAAGTAGGTGGCGCGGGTCGGCACCCACGGCGTGTTGTTGGGGCCGACCGCCTGGTTCGCGTCGTAGCCGATGAGCTGGTGGGGCGCGAGCAGGTGGATGAGGAACGCGACCTGGAAGCCGACGTTGTCGACCCGGGCGGCGAAGTGGGCGGTGCGATACGACAGCGGCAGGTCGGACACGCTCTCGGCCTCGTCGCGCAGGAGCTCGAGCGCGCGCTCGCCGAGGTTGAGGCCGAGGGCCTCCTCCTTGGGGTGGCCCGACTCGGTGATCGGCACGCCGTCGGGGCCGGGCACCGGCGCGCCGCGGATCGAGCCGATCTGGCCGCCGAGCGCGCCCTGGACGAACACGGTCACGCCGCCGACGCCGGCCAGCGCCGTCTTCCGGCGCGGCAACTGGGCGGTGGTGATGCCGTCCTCGAGCGCCTTGCGCAGGAAGTGGACGTAGTGCGACGAGATCAGCAGGTTGTTCTCGCCGAACGCTGACATCTCGGGGTGGTCGGCCCAGTTGACGACGGTGGCGATGGTCTGGTCGGGATGGCCGACCTTGACGAACCGGGCCACGGTCATCGTCGGGTCGAAGATGACCGGGTCGCGGATGTCCTTGTCCCAGTGATCGGTCTTGCTGGTGCGATCGCCGGGCGTGTTGAGCAGCAAGGTCGAGCCGATCATCATCGTCGCCGGGGTCAGGCCGGCGACCGCGTCCTTGATCGCGGACACCGCGGCGTCGTCGAGCCGCTTGTTGAAGTCGGGGTTGTAGCCGGAGGTGAAGGCGTCGGGCCCCCACAGGCCGACGGTGTCGACCGCGTCGTGGGCGTGGATCGAGCCGACGATGACGTGGTCGATGCCGAGCCCGGCCAGCGCGGGATCGTTCTGGATGGCCAGCATGTCGCCGAGCAAGAGGGCGATGGCGTCGACGTAGACCACGGCGACGGTGACGTCACCCTCGCGGAAGACCACGGCGCGGGCCTCGAGGTCGCTCTTGACCCCGTTGGCGGCGCGGCCGCCGCCGAACAGCCAGTAGGCGTCGAACGTGCCGTTGTGGTTGGCGTCGACGTAGGGCTCCTCGGTCTGCCACTCGCCGTCGCCGTTCTCGTCGGTCCAGGTCTCGGTGATGACCGGGGTGAAGACCTTGGCGCCGGCGCCGACCAGGAGCTGACCGTCGCCGGTGGTGGCGCAATGGGCGGCGCCCGGGCAGACGTCGTCGGGCTGATCGAAGCCCTCGAGCCGGGCGTCGGGCACGCCGGCGTCGGCCGGACCGGCGGCGCCGTCATCACCGCAGCCAGCGAGGGCCGCGAGCGCGACCAGCACGATCGCGCCGAGGCTGGCGCGCAAGCGAGACGAGCGAGGAGTCGGGACCGGGGAGTGAGTCACGTTCGATGCGTAACGCGATCCGCGGCCGGGCACAATCGCGGCCTCACGTCAGACGAACCTGGACGCCGGTCAGCGGACGGCGAGGCCGATCGGACACGCGACGCCGGTGCCGCCGAGGCCGCAGTAGCCGTGCGGGTTCTTGGCCAGGTACTGCTGGTGGTAGTCCTCGGCATAGTAGAAGGCCGGCGCGTCGACGATCTCGGTCGTGATCGGCGGGTGACCGGCAGCGGCGAGGGCCTGGCCATAGGCGTCGCGCGAGGCCAGCGCGGCGGCACGCTGCGCGGCACCGTGGGCGTAGATCCCCGAGCGGTACTGGGTGCCGACGTCGTTGCCCTGCTGCATGCCCTGGGTCGGATCGTGGCTCTCCCAGAACACCTTGAGGAGCTGGTCGTAGGTCAGGCGCGCGGGGTCGAACACGACCTGCACGACCTCGTTGTGGCCGGTGCGGCCCGAGCACACCTCCTCGTAGGTCGGGTTCGGGGTCAGGCCGGCGGCGTAGCCGACCGCGGTCGTCCACACGCCGGCGGTCTGCCAGAACTTGCGTTCGGCGCCCCAGAAGCAGCCGAGCCCGAAGGTCGCGAGCGCGAGCCCGTCGGGGAACGGCGGGGTCATGGGGTTGCCGGAGACGAGGTGCCGGGGCGCCACCGGCATCGTCGCGGTCCGGCCGGGCAGCGCCTCGGCCGGGGTCGGCATGCGTACCTTGGATTGCGAGAAGAAGGCCACGCACCAGTGTAGCCGGGCCCGGGCGGGCGGCTACAGTCGGTCGATGACCACGGTCCGTCTGGTCGGCATCGCCGGCAGCCTGCGCAAAGCGTCGCTCAACCGCGCGCTGCTACGGGCGCGGGCCACCGAGCTGCCGGCCGGCACCACGCTCGAGCTGTTCGAGCGGCTGGCCGAGCTGCCGACCTTCGATCCCGACTCGACCCACGAGCCGGACGCGGTGGTCGCGCTCAAGCAAGCGATCGCCGGGGCCGACGGCCTGGTGATCGCGACCCCCGAGTACAACTACAGCCTGCCGGGCGTGCTCAAGAACGCGATCGACTGGGCGTCGCGGCCGCCGTCGACGTCGCCGTTGCGCGGCAAGCCGGTCGGCATCCTCAGCGCCGCCACCGGCATCAGCGGCGGCATGCGCGCGCAGTACCACCTGCGCCAGATCCTGGTGTTCACCGACTCGCCGGCGATGCTGCAGCCCGAGGTGATCATCCCGCGGGCCCAGGACCGGTTCGACGCCGCCGGCGACCTGACCGACGCCAGCACCCGTGAGCTCCTGCGCAAGTACGGCGTCGCGCTCACCGCCTGGGTCGAGCGCCTGCGCCGACCGCCGGCCTAGAGAGATCGCCGAACCGATGCCAGTCAGAGCGCGGGGGCGACGACCGCGCTGTGGTCGATGATGACGGCGGTCTGGGCCAGCAGTCGGCCGTTGATCGATGCGCCGGTGCGCAGCGTGATGGAGGTCTTGGCCAGGACGACGCCCTCGAGGTGCGCGGTGGTGTCGACCACGGCCTGCCCGTCACATCCCGATCGACGAGAACACCAGCACGGCGGCGACCACCGCGCCGACCGCGAAGATCGCGGCGAGGGCCAGCCACAGGCCGAGGCGATCGCGCTCAGGGTCGGGATGGTCGACGGTGGTGGCGGTCCCGGTGGGGCGCGCCCGGAGCTGCAGCTCGGCCGGCGCGATCATCGGCACCGGCGTCGGCAAGGGCGCGGACGCGGGCGCGGGAGTCGGCGGATACGCGGGCGCGCTCGGCGGCACATAGGCCGGCGCGGACCGCGCGAACGATGGTGGCAGCGCGGACGCGGGCGCCGGCGCAGGTGCGCGCGGAGGCGGCGGGCGCAGCCGCAGCTCGAGGTTGGTCGGCTCGTCGTCGGGCTCCACCGCCTGCAACTCGATGCCGGTCGACTCCTCGTCGAGCGCGACCACCGAGATCTCGGAGCTCGACCGGGCGAAGGCGGCGGCCAGCTCGTCCTCGGGCGTGACCTGGGCCATGCTGGCCGGGGTGCCGACGGCGGCCGCGCGGGCGTCGCGCGAGCTGCCCTCCGCCGACGGGAACGCCGAGCCGGTCGCCGGCATCGCACGGTTCGGGCCGGTCGCCGGGCGCCGACCGCGCAACGGTGCCGGCACCGCCATCATCGCCGCCGTCGGCGAGGCGGCGGGCATCGGCATCGCCGCAGACGACTGCGTGGCCTCGGCCAGCATCGACGACGACGACGGCGGCGGCAGGGTGCCGACCAGGGTGGTCATCGGCGCCGCCAGCGACGACGGCGCACCGGGGGGCATCGTCGACAGCGGCCGCGACCACGCCGGCGTCGCCATCGGCTCCGGATCGACGGTCGCCGCCAGCATCGACGCGAGGCTCATCGCCGGTGCCGGCCCGGCCGGCGCGCGCGGCGCCCCCACCGCGACGCCGGGGCTGGTCGCCTGCGGCGCGGGGGTCCCACCAGCGAACAGCTGCGCCGCGATCTCCGCCACCGCGCGCTCGTCGGCGGTCACCGCCAGCGCCCGCTGCGCGCCGAGCAGCGCCTGGCCGAACTCGGCGGCGGTCTGGTAGCGATCGCGCGACTCGGTCGACAGCGCCTTGAGCAGCACCGCCTCCAGCTCGCGCGGATACGTCGAGTGGATCCGGCTCGGCGGCACCAGGTCGCCGCGGATGATTCGCTGCATCGTGTCGTAGTCGGACTCGGCCCGGAACGCGCGCCGCTGGGTCGACACCTCGTACAGCACGATGCCGAGCGCGAAGACGTCGGTGCGGCGATCGACCTGCAGGCCGAGGCACTGCTCGGGCGACATGTAGGCGAATTTGCCCTTGACCGTCCCCGACTGGGTCATCACCACCCGGCCCTCGGAGCGGGCGATGCCGAAGTCGAGCAGCTTCACCGACCCGTCGAAGCCCAGCATGATGTTGGCGGGTGTGACGTCGCGGTGGACCGCGTTGAGCTGCTGGCCACTGGCGCTCGGCCGCTCGTGGGCGTAGTGCAGCGCGGCCGCGACCCGGGTGCCGATGGCCAGGGTCACCGCCACCGGCATGTAGACCCGGGCCCGCAGCGAGCGCTCGATCAGCGCGCGGACGTTGTCGCCGGGCACGTACTCCATCGCGTAGAAGTAGGTGTCGCCGTCGCGGCCGACCTCGTAGAGCTGGGCGATGTTGGGGTGCAGCAGCGTCGACGCGATCCGGGCCTCGTCCAGGAACATCTGGACGAACTTCCGGTCACGGGCCCGCTCGCGGAGGATGACCTTGACGACCGCGACCCGGGTCTCGCCGCGGTCGTCGTAGTCGGCGAGATAGATCTCGGCCATCCCGCCGGTCGCCAGGTGCCTGCGCACACGGTAGCGGCCGATGGTCCTGCCCTCGACGGACGTCGACTGGGCCATGACCCCGGAGCGTTTCATCCGGCCACGCCGAGGTCAAGCCCCACCCCCGGCGTCCTCGCCATCAGCCCCGCGCGCGGGTCAGAAGAACGAGTCCATGTAGCCGGGGTCCTCGACGGCGTGGGCGACGGCGGTCGCGGTCAGCGGCTGGAAGGTGTCGAGCATGACCGCGAGCTCGTCGGTGCGGGTGGCGCCGATCGAGCGCTCGTAGCTGCCGGGATGGGGGCCGTGGGGGATGCCGGTCGGGTGGTGCGAGAGGCTGCCGGGCCCGACCCCGCGGCGCGAGGTGAAGTTGCCGTCGCAGTAGAAGATCAGCTCGTCGCACGACGGCGAGCTGTGCGGGTACGGACACGGGATCGCGTCGGGCGCGAAGTCGAGGAGGCGCGGCACGAAGCTGCAGATCAGCGCGCCGCGCGCGGCGAAGGTGCCGTGCCAGGTCGGCGGCAGGTGGACGCTCGACACTCGCGGCTGGAACGCGAGGATCGGGAACGCCCAAGGGTAGACGCTGCCGTCCCAGCCGACGACGTCGAGGGGCGAGGTCGCGGTGGTGAAGCCGTGCCAGCGGCCGCGGCGCTTCACGACCAGCTCGCGCAGGCCCTCGTCGGTCGGACCGACGAAGCCGGGTCGGCGGAAGTCGCGGTGGCAGTAGGGCGCGTCCATGCGGAGCTGGCCGACCGGGTTGCGCCACTGCTTCGGCACGTGGAGGTCGTCGACCTCGAGCCAGAACCAGTGCTGCGGGCCGAGGTCGGGCAGGAAGCGGTGGACCACCGCGCGCGGCACCGCCACGTAGTCGCCGGCGTCGAAGCGCAGATCGCCGAACGGCGAGCGCAGGACGCCGCCGCCCTGGTGGACGTAGATCAGCAGATCGCCGTCGGCGTCGGCGACGTAAACCGGATCCGCGCGATCGGGGAACGCGACCCCGGCGACCAGATCCGCGTTGTGCACCAGCGGCACGAAGGCGTCGACCGGGGCGCCGCCGTGCGCGACCCCGCCGCTGAGGTAGTGCCGCTTGGCCAGCGGCCGCGCGAGATCGGCGGCGTCCTCGGCGGCGGTCGGCGCCGCCCAGCCGTGGGCCAGGGTCACCGGCCGGTGCAGGTGCGGCCGCGCGAGGTGGTAGAGGATCGAGAACGGGCCGTCGAAGCCGTCGCGGGTGAAGCACTCCTCGTAGCGCAAGGCGCCGTCGGCGGCCTTGAGCTGGACGTGGTGCTTGCGCGGGACCTCGCCGCAGACGATGCGATCGAGCATCAGGTCGCCCCGCGCTCGCGCTGGTCGCGCTCGATGCTCTCGAACAGCGCGCGGAAGTTGCCGGCGCCGAAGCCGCGGTCACCCTTGCGCTGGATGATCTCGTAGAAGAACGGCCCGGCCTTGCTGTCGCCGTACAGCCCGGCCGCCTCCTTGAGGAAGATCTGCAGCATGTAGGCGTGGTGGTGATCGCCGTCGACCAGGATCTCGAGATCTCGCAGGACCGCGAGATCCTCGTCGATGGCGCCGATCCCGGAGCGCTCGATCCGCTCGGGCAACGCGTCGTAGTACGTCCCGCGGGTCGGCATGAACGTGACCCCGGCGCCGCGCAGGGCCCGGACGCCACCGACGATGTCGGCGATGGTCAGTGCCGCGTGCTGGACCCCGTCGCCGCGCAGCTCCTCGTTGAAGATGTTGATCTGCGACGACTTGAAGAACGGCCGGGCCGGCTCGTTGTTGGCGAACTTGACCTGGCTGACCGGGTCCCACATCACGATCGACTTCAGGCCCGATCCGGTCTGGCGCCCCGGATCGACGTCGCTGGTGTGGAACGCGACCTCCCACAGCTGCTCGAGCCCGAGGACGTGCTCCATCCACAGCAGCGCCGGCTTCATGGTCTGGAAGTTGGACGTGACGTGATCGATCGCGCCGAAGCCGAAGCGGTTGGTGGCGCGACCGCCGTCGGCCGGGGTCACCGCGACCGCGCCCGGGTACAGCGCCCGGTAGCCGCGCCGCTCGCGGAAGCGAAACGTCGTGTCGCCGAACGGGGTCGTGATCGAGAACTGGCGGAGGGTGCCGCCGCCGTCGTCGGTGAAGGTCGCCAGCTCGTCGATCGGCGTGCCGCCCCGCTCGTCGAGCAGCCGGAACGCGCGCTCGGCGTCCTCGACCTCGAACACCAGCGTGCCGACGCCGTCGGGGTGCTTGGCCAGGAAGCGCGCGGCCCGGCTGCCGGCCCCGGTCGGGGTCGAGCAGACCACGGTGACATCGCCGGCCTGGAACGCGGCCGAGCGCTGGCGCCCGGCGGTCTCGAGCTCGGGGCCCGAGCGCCAGGTCTCGTCGAAGTCGAGCAGCTCGCCGTAGAACCGGCGGCTGCGGTCGAGGTCGTGGACGTAGTAGTGCAGTCCCTCGATCCGGGTGATGCCGATCGGCGCGGGCTTGGCCATGGTGCTTTCTACCGTGGGTTCGAGGGAACCGCATCCGGCTGGCGGTCGGGGTGGGCCGCCGCGAAGCCGGGCAGCTCGGCGCACGCGGCCTCGATCGCGAGCAGGCGCGGCCACGGCGCGGGATCGACCCCGAACCGGCGCGCCGAGTAGAGCTGCGGCACCAGGCAGCAGTCGGCGATCGACGGCTCGTCGCCGACGCAGAACCGACTGGCGCTGGCCGCGGCCTGGGCGTCGAACGCGGCCAGCCCGCGGTGGACGAAGCCGGCGACCCACGCCGTGCGATCGCCGCCGAGCGTGGCGACCTGCGCGAGGGTCGGCAGGTTCTGCAGCGGCTGGATGCCAGCGTTGATGATCTCGGCGAGGGCCCGGGCCTGGGCCCGGTCGGCGCGGTTGGTGGGCAGGAGCGGCGGGGTCGGCCAGCGCTCGTCGAGGTACTCGAGGATCGCCAGCGATTGCACCAGCCGCAGCTCGCGGCCGTCGTCCTCTGTCAGCTCGAGCACCGGCACCTGGCCCATCGGGTTTCGAGCCCGGTAGTCGGCGTCGTGCTGGCCGCCCGTGCCGTCGGCGCCGCCCCGCACGATGTCGATCGCGACGTAGTCGTAGGCCAGGCCCTTCAGCCCCAGGCCGATGCGGACCCGGTAGCTGGCCGAGCTGCGCCAGTAGCTGTACAGGCGCACGGTCACGCGCGGTCCCCGTCCGCGGGCGCCACCACCGTCTGGCGGATGACGCCAAACGGCGACGAACCGTCGGGCAAGAAGCCCTCGATCTCGATGGTGTCGCCGACCTTCATGAACGGCGTCGACGGCGTGCCGCTGTCGATGGTCTCGATCATGCGCCGCTCGGCCAGGCACGACACCCCGCGCGCGCGGTCGGCGTTCGACACCGTGCCGCTGCCGAGGATGGTGCCGGCGACGAAGCGCCGGGTGCGCGCGACATGGGCGACGAGATCGTGGAAAGAGAAGTGCATCTCGGGGCCGGCGTCGCAGTCGCCGATCACCTCGCCGTTGTAGGTCGAGCGCACCCGCAGGTGGGCGCGGCCGCCCTGCCAGGCCGGGCCCAGCTCGTCGGGGGTGACCGCGAACGGCGAGAACGCGGTCGCCGGCTTGCTCTGGAAGAAGCCGAAGCCCTTGGCCAGCTCGTTCGGCACCAGGTTGCGCAGGGTGACGTCGTTGGCGAGCATCACCAGGCGCACGTACCGGCCGGCGTCGGCGGCGGTGGTGCCGAGCGGGACGTCGCCGAGCACGACCACGACCTCGGACTCGTAGTCGAGGCCCCACGCCGGATCGTGCAGCACGATCGGCTGGCGCGGCCCGAGCAGCTCGCCGGAGCCACCCTGGTAGACGAGCGGATCGGTCGCCAGCGTCGGCGGCGGCTCGGCGCCGCGGGCCTTGCGGACCAGGATGACGTGGTTGAGAAAGGCCGAGCCGTCGACCCACTCAAAGGCTCGCGGCAGCGGCGCGGTGAGCCGGGTGGGATCGATCGGAAAGCCATCGAGCCCGCCGGTGGCCAGCTCGTGGGCGACCGCCGCCAGCGCCGGCTGCGCGCGATCCCAGTCGTCGAGCGCGGCCTGCATCGTCGCCCAGGTCGGCGGCGCCAGGGTGGCGGCGAGACCGTCGGGGTGGACGACCAGGAGCCGGCCGTCGCGGGTGCCGTCGCGCAGGCTCGCAAGCTTCATGGCTCGCACCTTAACGAGGCCCGGGCCTCGTGGTCAACGCCGGCGCGGCCGCGGTGTCGTGGCCGCGTGAGCGACGAGGAACTCGACCAGGCCGACGCCGCGACCGCCGCCGTGCTCGCCGCGCAGCCAGCCGCGGGCCCGATCGACGACCCGCTGATGATGGCGACCGAGCTCGACTTCAAGACCGAGGCGGTGCGGCGGTCGTACCTGGTCGACTTCGTCCGCTTCGCCCAGAGCCCGAGCTTCCTGCTGTACGAGCTGTGGGACTGCCTGATCGAGAACTACCTCTCGGTCCACAAGCGGTTCGAGGAGCGGGTCGAGCAGGTCCAGGGTATTTCGGGCTGGCGGCCGCGGCGCTGGTGGCCGGCCTGGTCTGGTTCATGCGCCGCAACCGGCTGCTGTAGTTCGATCAGCGCACGATCAGCGGGCGCGCCCGAGCCGCGCGGACTGCCCGGCGCTGGCCAGCCGCATCGACATCACGATCACCATGGCGGCGAGGATGGTCGGGGTGTCGAGGACGCGCATGGGAAGACCGGGTCGCCCGGGTTCTACCGCTGGTGGAGCGCCGCGCAATCCCCGCGATCGTGAATTCTCGATGTCGCAGCCGTCGCACCACCGGGTCCGACCGCTACCGCCGAGGATCCGAGCGCAGCTCGGGCCGGGGTTGAGTGTCGAGATCGGCCCGGCACTCGTGTGTCGGTCCGATCGATCGACGACGCAGGGTTGATTCTGACCAACCCTGTGTGGTCGGGCGACGAGGATCACGCGCGCCGACGACGACCGCCGAGCAGCGGCAACAGGATCAAGGCGAGCGCGGCCCCACCGGCGCCGAACCAGAACGGCGCGGCCGGCCCGTGGTGCTTCCACAGCAGGCCCGCGACCAGGCTGGCGACCATCGTCGCGCCGCCGGTGAACAGGTAGAACAGGCCGAGCGCGGTGCCGCGCTGTGTGCGCGGCGCGAGGTCGGCGATGAGCGCCTTGCCGACGCCGTCGGTGAGCGCGGCGTAGAGGCCATACACGGCGAACAGCGGCCAGATGCCGGCCTTGCCGGTGACCGCGAAGCCGACGTAGACCGCGGCGTAGATCACCCAGCCACTCGCGATCACCCGCCAGCGGCCCCAGCGATCGGACAGCGCGCCGGCCGGGTACGACCCGACGGTGTAGACCAGGTTGAACAGGGCGTAGGCCATGGTCACCTGCCACGGCGCGAGGCCGCGCTCGCCGGCGCGCAGCAACAGGAAGGTGTCGCTGCTGTTGGCCAGCGCGAACACCGCGAACAGCGCGACCGCGGCGGCGTAGCGCGGCCCGAGGTGCGCGGGCGCGGACGCGGGCGACGGCGTCGTGGCGCTGATCGGCGCAGGTGCCGGCTCGGCTGCCGCCGGCGGCTCCTGGACCAGCCAGGTCAGGGCGAACGCGATCACCCCGAGCCCGGCGGAGATCGCGAGCACGATGCGGATCGCAGCGGTGGGATCGTGGGAGCGCTCGAACCACCACAGCAGCGCCGCGGCCAGCAGCACGCCGAGCAGCGCGCCGGCGCTGTCCATCGCGCGATGGAGCCCGAACGCACGGCCGCGCTGCTCGGGCCCGGCGTGCTCGGCGAGGAGCGCATCGCGCGGGCTCGAGCGCACGCCCTTGCCGATCCGGTCGATCACCCGCCCGACCATCACCATCGGCCACACCGTCGCCGATGCGAGCAGGGCCTTGCCCACCACCGGCAGGCCGTAGCCGAACCGGACGTAGCCCACCCGCTTGCGGATGCGATCGCTGCGCCAGCCGGCCAGCGCGGTCAGGACCGCGACCACCGCGACCGCCGCGCCCTCGACCCAGCCCAGCGCCACCGTCGAGCCGCCGAGCGCGCTGATCACGAACAGCGGCAACAGCGGGTAGGCCATCTCGCCGGACACGTCGGCGAAGAACGACACCCAGCCGAGGACGATCACCGGGCGGGGCAGCGGCCGTGGCGCGGGTTTCGGATCGTCGGTCATGGCTGCGGTGACGAGGGCATGGGGCGTGGAGTGTAAGCCGCATCGAGCGAAAGCGTTGTCGATGCACAGCCGGACGACGGAGGTGCCGTCGGCCGCTCATCTTCGACTCCTTGCACATGGAGGCCCTCGTGCCCTCGCCGGTCGCTCATCGTCTCGTTCGTCGCGTCGTTCGCGTGCTCGGATGGATCGTCATCATGACCCTCGCCGCCTGCGGGGCGGCCCGGCCGATGCACCTCGCGTCGGCGCCGATGGCGGCCGGCGAGGCCATGCCGCCGCCGGTGCCGCTCGATCGCTCGCTGTTCGCGCGCGACCCCGGGGGCCAGCTCACCGAGGAGGCGCTGCAGAAGATCCTGGCCGCGCCGATCGAGCTCGACCTGCCGGCCCGGGTCGGCGTGGTGCCGGTGCTGACCGCCACCGACTGGCGCGGCCCCAGCCCCGACTACCTGGTGCCGGCCGGGGTCGCGCCGTTCGTCGCCCGCCTGCGCGGCAGCGAGCCGTTCACCCTGGTCACCGAGGTGATGGCGATCCCGTCGGGCGCGCTGGGCATGGAGTCCCTGCGCGAGATCGCCGCGCGCTACCAGCTCCGCTACGTGATCCTGTACCGCGAGGTCATCGCCAAGCAGCGCCGGCTCAACCGGACCGCGTGGGGCTACCTCACCGGCGTCGGCGCGCTGGTGCTGCCCGGCCAGCGTCACCAGGTCTACGGCTTCATCGAGGCCACCCTGTTTGACGTCAAGACCGGCCTCTTGCTGTTCACCACCCGGCGCGCGGTCAACGGCAGCAAGGACAGCAACATCTGGTACCAGGACCACAAGCTCGACGTGCTCCGCGCTGCGCTGCTGTCGACGTTCGCGCCGGCGCTGGCCGACGACGTCAAGGCCGACCTCTATCGCTTCGCCGACGCCGCGCTGGTCGAGAACCGCCGGCGCGGGGTGCCGACCCTCACGCCGTCGCTGCCGACCTCGGTCGCCGCCGTCGCGGCGCCCTGAGCCCGGTGCCGGCGCGCGCACACTCGTCAGTCCGGGGCCGGCTTCGCGGCGCCCGCGCCGTTCGCACCGGACGGCCCGACCAGCGCGGTGACGCTGCCGGCCGGGATCGTGAGCGTCAGGCCCGCCAGCACCTCGTGCTCGGGCGTGTACCCGAAGTGAACGTCGTGAAACTCGATCTGGCCGGGCCCGGGTGCCAGCGCCGCACCGCCGGGCTCGGCGCCGCGGTCGTCGATGAGGCGCGCGGCGCGACCCACAGCGGCGGCGGTCTGCTGGAGATTGGCGGCGAGCTCGTCGCCGCGCGCGGTGCGGAAGACCAGCGCGTGCGCGGCGCCGGCGGCATCGCGGATCCGGATCCGCACCGGCACGCCGTATCCGTGCCTTTGCAGGTCGCGTCCTGCGCGGTGTCATCGACGCCAAGTGGCACGATCTCGTCGACCACCCCGCCGGGGTCCAGCCGCCGCGCCAGCCGTCGCAGGTGCTCCACAGACAAAGCGTAAGCACCGAGGTGTGGCGTGCTCCCGCGCGGCCCGCGGCCCGCGGTCGCGGCCGGCGCGGACCTTGCGCCACTCCGCAGCAGCGTTGACCTTCTTCGAGGCCGGGCCGTCTACACTCCGCGGCATGATCCGCTTCCCGACCGCCGCCGAGCTGCCCGCGTCCGCCACGATCGACGTCGCCCGCTGGGATCGCCAGTGGCTGTGTGACGGCGAGATCCGCACCTGGGAGGGCCCGACCGCGCCGGTGTACTCGCCGGTCTGCACCGTCGACGACGCCGGCGTCCCCAGCCAGGTCGAGCTCGGCCGGATCGCGATGGTCGATCGCGACGCCGCGCTGGCCGCGCTGGCCGCGGCGCGCACCGCCTGGGACCACGGCCGCGGCCCGTGGCCGACGATGCGGGTCGGCGAGCGCATCGAGCGGACCCAGACCTTCGTCGCCGGCATGCGAGCGGTGCGCGAGGAGCTGGTTCGCCTGCTGATGTGGGAGATCGGCAAGACCCGCGTCGACAGCGAGGCCGAGGTCGACCGCCTCTTCTGAGCGTCGCGACTGGCGGGGAGGTTCAAAGGTCGGTCCGCTGCGCGGTCGCGCTGGCTTGCCGCACCTCCGACGGCGCTCACCCGCTTGCTACGCGCCACCGCCCGACCCGGATCGGGTAGAGTCGCAGACCGCCCAAGGGGGGCATCCGATGACGGCGGTGTCTCGTAGAGGAGATGCCGACGCCCCTGCCGATCCGGAGGAATGACGTGCCAGCCGCCTATCCCCCCACGCCCCCACGCCTCGCCACCCTCGTCGATCAACACCTCGCGGTCTCGCAGCGGGTGGTCTACGACGACCTCGACTTCGACCGTGCGCGCGCGGTCGGGCTCACCGCCGACGAGCTCGACAACCTCGGCTTCTTCGCCGACATCGAGAGCCAGACCGTCTTCTACTTCCTCGAGGTCGCGCCGCTCAAGGTCGCCCGCGACCCCGAGCTCCTGTCGTTCCTCACCATGTGGAACTACGAGGAGCTGTTCCACGCCCGCGCCATCTCCGAGCTGCTGGCCGCGTGCGGCGGGGCGGTGATGACCGCGACCGAGCGGACCACGGCGGTGCGAGCCGCAGCCCAGCGCAAGGCCTACGTCGAGGACCTGTTCCAGCGCTCGCTGGCCCGGCTGATGCCGGAGACCTTCCTCGCCCTGTGGATGTTCTGGGGCGCGCTGCAGGAGGCGCTCACCGCCCAGGCCTACGAGCAGGTCATCAAGACCACCGCCAACCCGGTGCTCGAGGAGCTGTTCCGCCGGATCGCCAAGCAGGAGCGGCGCCACTTCGCGTTCTACTTCGGCCAGGCCCGGACCCGGCTCGACGGTGACCCGATCGCCCAGAAGATCGTGCGGACGCTGGCCGAGCGGTTCTACGCGCCGGTCGGCAGCGGTGTGCAGTCCCCAGCCCAGCTCGAGCGCCGCATGCTGAAGATGTTCCCCGGGCGGCTGCGCGAGGTCGCGGCCGCGGTCGATCGCCGGATGTCGTCCTTGCCCGGCATGGCCGGCTTCGGCGCGGTCACCCGCTGGGCGTCCGCGATCCCTGGCAGCGAGAGCACCAGCGCCCGCGCGACCAGCACCGCCGCGGCCTTCCGCCGATCGACGCGGGCCAGCAGCCTCGACGAGTCCAGCGTCAGCGCCGACGCGTGACGGGCTCCGCCGCGGGCGCCATCGCGATCACCACGATGCCGGCGGTCTCGCCATCGACCAGCTCGCCCTGGCCGCGATCGACCTTGCGCAGGCGCAGCACCCAGGTCGTCAACCGGCCGGCCCGGACCGCCAGGCTGTCGAACAGCGAGTAGAAGACCGGGATCGCGAACAGCGTCAGCACCAGCGACATCGACTGGCCGCCGACCACGATGCCGGCGATGGCCTTGGAGAACCCGGCGCCGATGCCCTTGCTCAGCACCAGCGGGATCATGCCGGCGACGAACGCGAACGTGGTCATGAGGATCGGCCGCAGGCGGTCGCGGGCCGCGTCGAGGATGGCCTGGTCGCGTGGCACGCCCCGGGCCCGGAGCTGGTTGGCGTGATCGATCTGGAGGATCGCGTTCTTCTTGACCACGCCGAACAGCACCAGCAGGCCGAGCATCGAGAAGATGTTGAGCTGGTTGCCGAACAGCACCACCGCCAGCAGCGCGAACGGCAGCGTCAGCGGCAGCGCCAGCATGATCGTGAACGGGTGCAGCCACGACTCGAACTGGGCGGCCAGCACCAGGTACATGAAGATGAACGACATCAGGAACGCGAAGGCGAACGCCGCCTTGGTCCGGCCCATCTCCTTGCTGCGGCCGAACGGACCGTAGGTGTAGCCGGGCGGCAGGTGCTCGTCCTTGAGCGCCTTCTCCATCGCCGCGCTGATGTCGCCCTCGGCGTACCCGGGCGCGACGTTGCACGTGATCGTGATGCTGCGGGCGCGCGCGGTCCGGGTGATCTGCGACGGGCCCTTGCCGTCGTCGGTGCGGACCAGATCGGTCAGCGGCACCTGGCCGATCACCGTCGACGGCACCGTGACCAGCCCGAGCAGCGACGGATCGTTGCGGAAGCGCGGGTTGGCGCGCAGGAACACCGCGTACTGCTCGCCGCGCTCCTCGTAGGTCGTGGCCTCGACGCCGCCGACCAGCAGGCCGAGGGTGCCGGTCACGCTGGCGGGATCGACGCCGAGCGCCGCGGCCCGATCGAGATCCGGCCGCACCGTCGCCTCGGGCAGCTCCTCGGGGATGCTGGTGTCGAGGTCGACCACGCCCGGGACCTTGCGCATGGCCTCGACCACGCGCTTGCCGTACCGCTCGAGCAGCTCGAGGTCGGGGCCGGTCAGCAGGTACTGGATGGCCGCGTTCTGCTGGCCGCCGGCGGCGCCGAAGTCAGCCACCAGCTGGGCCGCGGCCCGGGTGCCGGGCGGCAGATCGACCAGCACGGTCTTGCGGACCTGGTCCATGATCTGGAACTGGGTCCGCGACCGCGTGGCGGGATCCTTGAGCCGGACGTAGATCGACGCCGCGTTGGGCAGCTTCTGATCGTTGTCGGCGATCGTGGTCATCGTGTGGGTGACCTCGGGGATCTTGCGGGTGGCGCGGGCCAGGCGCTGGGCCAGCACGGTGGTGGCGTCGAGGCTGGTGCCCTCCTTGGTCCGCAGGAAGATCTCGAACTGGGCCTCGTCGCTGTCGGGCAGGAAGCCGAAGCCGGCCTTCTTGGCGAGGGTCGGCACCGTCGCCAGGGCGGCGACGCTGGCGACCACGATGATCCAGCGGTGGCGGAGCATGAAGCCGAGCGCCCGCCGGTAGCCGTGCTCGACCGGGCGGTAGCCCCAGTTGACCAGGCGCTCGAGCACCGAGTGTTTGCGGGCGCTGCCGTCAGCCGGTGGCACCGGCAGCATGCGGGCCGCCATCATCGGCGTGATCGTGAACGACACCAGCAGCGACACCGCGATCGCGAACGCCATGGTCAGGCCGAAGCTGGCCAGGAAGCGGCCGACGATGCCGCCCATGAACGCCACCGGCAGGAAGACCGCCATCAACGACAGGGTCGTCGACAGCACCGCCATGCCGATCTCCTTGGTCGCCTTGACGGCCGCCGGGAACGGCCGCTCGCCGTGCTCCTCGATGTGGCGGTAGATGTTCTCGAGCACGACGATGGCGTCGTCGATGACGATGCCGACCGCGAGCGCCAGGGCCAGCAGCGTCATGTTGTTGATCGTGAACCCGGCCGTCTTCATCAGCGCGAACGTGCCGATGATCGAGATCGGGATCGACACCGCCGCGATCACGGTCGACCGCAGGCTGCCGAGGAAGACCAGCACCACCACCGCGGCCAGGAGCGCGCCAAGGATCAGGTGCTCGGTGACCTGATCGGCGGCGGTGCGGATGACCTCGGAGTTGTCGCGGACCACCTCGAGGGTCACGCCGGCCGGCAGGCTCTTGCTGATCTCGGCGGTCATGGCCTTGGCCTGATCGACCACCGCCACCGTGTTCGAGCCGCTCTGCTTCCTGACCGCGAGCACGATCGCCGCGTCGTCGTCGCGGATCGCGGCCGAGTCGGCGTCGGCGATGGTGTCGACGACCTTGGCGACGTCGCCGATCCGCACCGGGTGATCGGCGAGCTGGCGGACCACCAGATCGGCGATGCGCTCGGGCGCGGTGGCCCGGGTGTCGATGCGCAGGGTCGCGTTGTCGGGGCCGCGCTCGACCCGCCCGCCGGGCACGCTGACGTTGCCGACCATGACCGCGCGCTGGACCTCGAGCGCGGACACCCCCGCCGCGCGCAGCCGGATCGGATCGAGCTGGATCTCGATGCGCCGCTTCTGGCCGCCGATGACCCGGACCTGGCCGACGCCGGACACGGTCTCGAGCCGGGCCTTGATCTTGTCCTCGGCTAGCTGGGTGAGCGTGGCCACCGGCATGTCGCCCTTGACCGACAGCATCAGCACCGGCGCGGCGTCGGGATCGACCTTCTGGATCAGCGGCGGCCGGAGGTTGGCCGGCAGATCACGCAGGGCGCCGATCCGGTCGCGGATCTCCTGGGCCGCGACCTCGGGATCCTTCTCGAGCGCGAACTGGGCGAAGATCAGGGCCGCACCTTCCGACGAGATCGACGACAACGTCTCGATGCCGGAGACGGTGTTGATCGCCTCCTCGAGCGGCTTGGCGACGTCGGTCTCGACCGACTCCGGCGACGCGCCGGGGTAGACCGCGGTGATCGCGATCATGGGGAAGTCGACCTTGGGGAACTTGTCGACGCCGAGGCCGCGATAGCTGACCAGGCCGACGACGACGATGGTCAACATCAGCACGGTGGCGAGCACCGGACGACGGACCGAGATCTTGCTAAGCCATTGCATGGGCTGCTCCTACTCGACCCGGATGCCGTCGGTGACCTGCTCACCGAGCTTGGCGGCGACCTTGTCGCCCGCGACCGCGCCGCGCAGCAGCGCGACCTTGCCGTCGGCGAGCTCGGGTCCGAGCTGCACGACCCGCTCCTCGAGGTGGCCCTTGACCACCACGAACAGGCGGTAGGTCGAGCCGCGCTGGACCAGCGCCGTCTTCGGCACGACCGCCATCGGCAGCTGGCCAAGCGTGAGCTGGGCCTCGGCGAACATGCCGGGCCGCAACGACGAGCCGGGCGCGAGCTGGGCCTCGACGGTGAGGGCCCGCGTCATCCGACCGATCTCGGCGCCGATCCGGGTGACCTTCGCCGGGAACCGCTGACCGGGGTAGGCGATGGCGCTGACCGTCACGGCCTGGCCCAGCGCCATGCGCGGCACCCAGCGCTCGGGCACGCTCAGCTCGATCCGCAGCGGATCATCATCGACCAGCGTCACCAGGCGCATGCCGGGCGCGACCCACTCGCCGGGTGACACCCAGCGGTCGGCGATCACCCCGGCGAACGGGGCCCGGACCACGCCGTCGGCGATCGACTTGCCGATCAGGTTGAGCTGGGCCTTGGTCGCCTCGACCGCCTGCTGCGCGGCCGTGCAGCTCGTCATCTCGTGGTCGTACTGCGAGCGGGTGATCGCGCCCTTGTCGAGCAGGGCCTGGGCCCGCTTGCACTCGTCGGCGGCGAGCTGCTCCTGGGCCCGGGCTGAGGCCAGCTGGGCCTTGACCCCGACCGCCGACAGCGCCGCGGTCTGGGCGTCGAGCATGACCAGGGCCTCGCCGAGCTTGACCTTGGCGCCGCGCTCGACCAGCACCCGGATGACCTTACCGGCGACGCTGGCGGCGACGTCCGAGGTGTCGTCGGCGACGATGTTGCCGGTGAGGGTGAGGAGCTCGGGCGCCGGCCTCTGCTCGACCAGCGCGAGCGGGACCTCGATCACCGGATCGGGCACGGCGACGCCGGCGTCGGCGGCCGACTTGTTGCCACAGGCCGCGGCGAGGAGCGTGACGAGCGTGACGGAGGCGACGGCAGCGACGGATGCGAACGGGTGGGACATGGGACCTCGGGACAGACGTGCGGTTCGCGGGACGTGGGCAGCGACGGTCTTCACCGACGCTCAGGGCAGGTCGAGGGCGGCGGCGTGGCGCAGGCGGACCCACGCGATCCGGCGGTCGATGAGCGCGTCGATGGCGGTGAAGCGGGCCTGGGTCAGCGCGGTCTCGGCGTCGACCAGCTCGATCGCGGTCGCGCGCTGGTTGGCCAGCAGCTCCTGGCGGACCCGGTAGGCCTCCTCGGCGGAGGCCAGCCCGTCGACGGTCGCGGCCAGGGTGCGGTCGGCGAGCTCGAGCGCCGAGCGGGCGGAGGTGACCTCGGCCCGGATGCCGAGGCCGAGCGCGCGCTGGTCGGCGGCGATCGCGTCGAGCTGGGCCTTGGCCTGGCCGAGTTGGGGATCGACCGAGAGATAGCTGTTCATCGACCAGGTGACCCGCAGGCCGGCGGCCCAGGTCAGGCGGAACTCGTCCTTCTGGGGAAAGACGCGCTGGCTGGGGTTGTCGTAGGCGACCTGGCCGAAGACGTCGACCCGCGGCAGGGCGCCGACCTTGCTGCCGACCAGCGCGCGCTCGATCGAGTGCGAGACCTCGACCAGCGCCTTGGCCTCGAGCCGGCGGGCCCGGGCAAGGGTGATCATGGTGTCGGTGGCGGGCAGCGGCGGCAGCTCGAGCGGGGCGCGGACGTCTTCGCCGATGGTCAGGACCTCGTCGTCGCCGGCGGCGATCGCGATGCGGAGCTGGAGCTCGCGCAGGGTGACCAGCTCCTGGATCTTGGCCAGGGCCAGCTCGGCCTGCGACCGGGCGGCGTCGAGGCGGAGGACGTCGCCGCGCGCGGCCCGCTGGGCATCGGCCAGGGCCTGGATCTGCGCGAGCGTGCCCTGGACCTGCGCCACCAGCCGGGTGGTGACCGCGACCTGGAGCTGGGCCCGGACCCACTCGTAGTAGGCGACCTGGGCGTCGGTGGCGGCGGTCAGGCGCGCGGCGCGGGCGGAAAGCTCCGAGGCCCGGACGCCGTCCTTGGCCGAGTCGCGCATCACCGGCAGCTTGGCGAGGATCTCGGTGAGTGGCAGCGCGACGTCACCACCGACGTGATAGGCGTTGAAGAACATCGGGATGGTCACGCCCGGCGCGAACATCACCGGATCGAGCGTCGACAGTCGGGTGTAGCTGGCGCCGACGTTGACCACCGGCATGATCGCGCGCTGGATCTCGCGGACCCGCTCCTGGGCGCCGATGGTCTCGGCGTCCTTGCGCTCGGCGGCGGGGCTGGCGGCCGCGGCCCGCGTGCCGGCGGCGGCGGCGGTGAGGCCGCCGGGGTGTGCGAGCAGGTCATCGAGGGCCTGATCGAAGGCGTCGGTCGGCGAGGCCGGCGCGACCGCGGGCGGCGGTGGCACCGTGAGATCCGTCTGCGCGGCGACCGGTCCGGCGAGGGCGGCGAGCAGCAGCGGGACCGTCAGAGACGAACGAACCATGGCCGCTCCCCGAGCATCCTTCGTGCCATCGGCCGGGCGGCGCCTGGAGCGGAAGGACCGCGCGTTGGCGCGTCGGCAGGAGCGGCCTGTCGGGATTCCGTACAGGTGACGGCTGACTGACGGCGGTTCGCTTTACGGCTGCACGGGTCGGACCGGTACGATGGGGGCATGTCGGCGCAACCAGGCTCGAACGAGGTGCCGGCGCGACCTGGCCCGCGGTTCGCAAGCGCGCCGTCGGTGATGCGGGGTACGCGCGATCAACTGTTCCTCGCCTCCGGGCGCGCGAACCTGCGGGCGGCGGGGGTCTACGGGCTCGCGGCGAGCGCGATGTCGACCGCGGTGTACCTGCACGCGGGCTACCCGACGTGGCGGATCGTGGCGCCGCTCGCGATGTTCGCGGTGATGCTCGCGGCGCAGATGCTCACGCTGCGGCGGCTCGAGCGCAACCCGGCGTGCGTCGGCGGTGCGGTGGCCGGGCTCCACGCCCTGGCCCAGTGCTACCTCGTCGGCGTGGTGACCGTGACCGGTGGGCTGCACAGCCCGGCCCTGCCCGCGATCGGCGCGTCGATCTCGTTGCCGGCGGTGTTCTTCGGCCGCCACCCCGTGTCGCGCGCGCTGCTGGCGACGCAGATGTTGCTGTTCCTGGCGATGGCGCTGTTGCCGCAGAGCTGGCTCGGACCAACGCTGCCGCACGGCCATCACGCCGCGATCGCCGTGATCGTCTTCGCGTGGACGGTGGTGATGATCCACGCGTTCATCGGCCGCCTGCAGGACGCGACCGAGCGCGCGGCGGCGGCGGTCGACGATCTTCGCGACGAGCAGGTGGCGGCTAGCTCCGAGCAGCTCTGCCGCCTGCAGTCGGTCGGGGCCAAGGTCGCCCACGAGCTCAAGAACCCGCTGGCGTCGATCAAGGGGTTGGTCCAGCTGGTCGCCCGCACGCCTGACGGCAGCCGCAGCCGCGAACGGCTCGACGTGGTCCAGGCCGAGGTCGCGCGCATGGAGGAGATCCTCGCCGAGTACCTGTCGTTCTCGCGCCCGTTCGAGGATCTGCGGCCGCAGGCGCTCGATCTCGGCGAGGTCGTCGCCGACGCCGCGGCGGTGGTCGCCGGCCGCATCGAGCACGGCGGCCTGACCCTCAAGCTCGACGGCCACCGGGTCCGGCTCGAGGCCGATCCGCGCCGGCTCAAGGAGGCGCTG
Source organism: Myxococcales bacterium (assembly GCA_043775605.1). Classification (GTDB taxonomy): domain Bacteria; phylum Myxococcota_A; class Polyangia; order Haliangiales; family Haliangiaceae; genus UBA2376. The sequence goes on along the minus strand of JAYVSF010000654.1, from coordinate 4,950 downwards.
CTCAACCTGCTGGCCAACGCGATCGAGGCGACCCCGACCGGCGGCTCGATCATGGTCGCGCTCGAGCCGTTGACCGGCGGCGGCGCGCGCCTGGTGATCCGCGACTCGGGCCGCGGGATCTCGCGCTCCGATCTCGACCGGCTGGGGACGTCGTTCTTCACCACCCGCGAGGGCGGCACCGGCCTCGGCGTGGTGCTGGCCCAGACCGCGATCGCCCAGCACGGCGGCACGCTGCGCTACGCCAGCGAGGTCGGCCGCGGCACCACGGTGACGATCGAGCTGCCGGCCCGGCCACCGGTCGGCGCGGGCGACGGCGCGGTCCCGTCGCTGGAGCCGGCCGCGTGAGACGGCGATGACCGACGTCCTCCTGGTCGACGACGATCCCGGCGTGCTGTTCACGCTGACCGAGGTCCTGCGCGAGCGCGGCCTGTCGGTGGCGAGCGCGCGCTCGGGCGCTCAGGCCCTGCCGCTGGTCGACGACGCCAGCGTGGTGGTCACCGACCTTCAGATGCCGGGCATGTCGGGGCTCGACGTCATCGCCGCGATCGCGGCCCGCGATCCCAGCCTGCCGGTGATCCTGTTGACCGCGCACGGCTCGGAGAAGGTGGCGGTGGCCGCGGTCAAGGCCGGCGCCTACGACTACCTGACCAAGCCGTTCGACATCGACGAGGTCGCGGTGGTGATCGAGCGCGCGCTCGAGGCCCGCCGGCTGCGGGTCGCGAACCGCCAGCTCACCGTCGAGCGCGCGCTGGGCAAGCGGATCGTCGCCGGCACCCCGTCGATGCGGCGGCTGCTCGACGCGACGACCCGGGTCGCGGCCCGCGACGTCACCGTGCTGGTGCGGGGCGAGACCGGCACCGGCAAGGAGCTCATCGCCCAGCTCCTGCACGCGCAGTCGCCACGCGCGAGCCGGCCGCTGGTGCGGTTCAACTGCGCGGCGATCCCGACCGAGCTGGCCGAGGCCGAGCTGTTCGGGCACGTCCGCGGCGCGTTCACCGGCGCCACCAGCGCGCGCGCCGGCTTCTTCGCCGAGGCCAGCGGCGGCACCCTGGTGCTCGACGAGGTCGGCGAGCTGCCGCTGGCGGTGCAGGCCAAGCTCTTGCGCGCGCTGCAGGAGGGCGAGATCCAGCCGGTCGGCTCGGGCCGGGTCGAGCGGGTCGACGTCCGGGTGGTGGCGGCGACCCATCGCGATCTCGCCGCCGAGGCCGCGGCCGGCCGGTTCCGCGAGGACCTGTACTACCGGCTGGCGGTGGTCGAGCTGACGGTGCCGCCGTTGCGCGAACGCCAGGCCGACATCCCCGCGCTGGCCGTCGAGCTGACCCGCCACTACGCCGACAAGTTCGGCACCGGCGCGCTGACGCTCGAGCCGGCGCTGGTCCTTGCCCTGGCGGCGGCGCCGTGGCCCGGCAACGTCCGCCAGCTCGAGAACGCGATCGCGCGGCTGGCGGCGCTGGCCACCGGCCCGGTGCTGACCCTCGCCGACTACCGCGAGCAGAGCGGGACCGTGGCCGGCGGCGCGGCGGTCGACGGCGTCGATGGTGGTGACGGCGAGCCGGGGCCATCGTCCGACCTCGGGCCGGCGCTGCGGGAGCAGGTCGAGGCCTTCGAGCGCAACGTGATCGCGCGGACCCTGGCGGCGGTCGGCGGCAACCAGAGCGAGGCCGCGCGCCGGCTCGGCACCAGCCGCGTGACCTTGCTCGACAAGGTCAAGAAGTACGGCCTCGGCAACCGCCGCGGGGAGTGATCCGCCGCGGACCGATGGCCGATGGATTCCCGAACAGCGAGCGGGCGCAAGCCCGTCAATGCCCGGTCAAGCGGAGCAGGATCTGGCCGGCGAGCGCACCCATCTCCGTCGGCGCTGGGATCCTGTCCACGGTCGTGCCGAAGCGAATCCAGTACTGATCCCAGTAGACCTGTGCAACCCCACTGATGGCCTGCACGCGGAACTTGAGCGAGGCGAGGCGTTGATGCAGCTCCATCGGCGGCACATCGTCGGGCGCGACCACGTCGAGATAGCTGACGATGGAGTTGCCACCCGGATCGATCTGCAACCATTGCTGGACGAGCTCCCCCGGATTCACGTCGGGAAGCAACAAGTCAGGAACCCGCGGCCACGTGTAGGGGCCATGCACGAAGCAGTACACGTTGATACCGTGCGTGCGTGTGCTCGGAGAGACGACCCGTTGCGCGGTCAGCAGCATCAAGCAGCCTTGGCGGTACGCGGAAGCGTCCGACTGCCCTCGCGGTCGTCCTCGCGCTTCTGGAGCGGGAGATCGGTGGAGATCTGGGGAACATCGTACAGCCGAATCGCCGCCGCCGCCGCGACATCGACGGCGACCTCGGCGCGCAGAGCCTCCTCGACGAACGCCGCGTAGACGCGCGCCGACTCCGAGGAGGTATGAAACACGATGACGACCGACCCGCGCGCCGCGGACTCCAGCTCCTGGCGGACTGGCCGCAGTCGCCGAAGCAACTCTCGCTGTGTGCCCACGTCAGCGTTGAAGACCTCCAGCGTGCGGCCCGGCCCGTCGAAGTCGCCGAGCACTTGGCGCGGATTGGCCCACCGTACCGGACGGCCATCGACGAGCTCCGAAACCCGGCGCGCCATCGCCTCACGTACATCTGCCATCATTGCACCTCCGCCAGGACCGCGCCGACCAGCCGCTTCGCAACGTCGAAGGCCTGGGAGGCCTCCTCCAGGCTCACATGGTCCTCGAAGTAATCCGCCTTGACGCGGAGGCCATAGAGCCAGCGCAGGTCGTCGCTCCCGTCGGCATCAACGAGACCCCACTGGTGCGCATCCTCGGGCAGGCGATCATGCCGGTAGTAATCTCTGTCGTCGTGCGTGAAGTCCCGTCGCGATCGTTGGGCGGCGTGGGCCACCGCCAGATACGCCGCGTAGTACGCACGCGATGCAGCCGCATTTGAGAGCGCATCCAGCTCGCCGCTATCATCGGGCAGCAACCGCTCCACCGCCTCGAGATTCTCACGCGCTTTGCCGTCGAACTCCACACACCAACGATAGCCGATCGCCCCGTCGGCGACCATCCACCGGCCGGTAGCGCCCAAGGGCCCGCGTTCCGGCAGGGCCGTCCTTCTTGGGAAGCTGGGGCGGGCCTGAACTGGGGGGACCGTGTAGATTGTGGCGATGCGCGCGAAGTCACGCCTCTTGCTCGTCGGAGTTCTGCTGGTGGCGGCGTGTGGTCGCGGTGAGCGCGGCGCCGGCAAGGCCGCGACCACGGGCAGCGACACCGGTGGTGGGACTGCCGCCGGCAGCGGGGGGCCGCCCGATCCGGCCGCGGTCGCGAAGGCGATCGAGACCGCGAAGGCCGCGCTGGTGCCGGCCGCCCACCCCGACGGCACGCTGCAGCAGGTCGGCATCGACGTCCTCACCCCGCCCGACGTCTTCAAGACCCGCGCCGCCGGCGCCGGGCCCAAGCCGATGGAGCCGCTGGTCAACGCGGCGCGGGTCGCCGTCACGGCGGTCGACGGCGCGCGCCCGGGCGAGCTCGGCGACACCGTGGTGGTGTGGCTGGCGATGCGTCCGGGGCACAAGCTCAAGACCTGGGTCGCGTGCCCGGGCAAGCCCGACGCCAACCCGGCGCGCGCCGACGTCGCGAGCAAGCTGGCCGGCGTGGTGCCGCCCGACGTGACCGGCCAGGTCGCGTTCGCGATCACGTTCGATCGCAGCGGCGCCCGCCCGCACACCAAGAACATCGCGCTGCCGCCCGAGCTCGAGGCGGTCCGCGGCCCGGTCGGTGACGCGCCGACGCCCGACACGCTGATCGAGCGAGCGTGGAAGCCGTGAGCCGCTCACGCTCGTGGGCCGCGCTGACCGCGGCGCTGACCCTGACGGCGCTGACCGCCACCCCGCGACCGGCTGGCGCCGACGACCTGGTGCTGCGGACCAAGCTCGACGCGCCGCTGGTGGTCGGCGGCGGCCTGGCGTTCGTCCTGAGCGAGACCCTGTTCAAGGACGCGCTCGCCCCCGACGCCTGCCGGTGGTGCGCGACCGACGGCCTCGATCGCGCGGTCCGCGATGGCCTGCGCTGGGACGATCCGGCGCGCGCGGCCAGCGCGTCGAACCTGGTCGGCTACCTCGGCGTGCCGCTGGCGACGATCGGCGGCATCGGCCTGGCCGCCAGGATGTCCGGCCACGGCGAGAACTGGTGGACCGACGGCGTGATCGTCGCCGAGAGCGCGATCCTGGCCAGCGACTTCACCAACCTGGTCAAGGACGCGGTCGGCCGCGAGCGCCCGTTCGTCCACGCGCTGGCGCCGGCCGACAAGCCGCTGACCGCGTCGCCGCAGGAGAACAACCTGTCGTTCTTCTCGGGCCACTCGTCGTTGACCATGAGCCTCGCGGTCAGCGCCGGCACGGTCGCGACCCTGCGCGGCTACCGGCTGGCGCCCGCGGTGTGGGCCGCCGGCGTCGGCCTCGCGCTCGCCACCGGCTACCTGCGCATCGCCGGCGATCGCCACTGGGCCACAGATGTCGTCACCGGCTGGGCGGTCGGCGCCGCCTTCGGCTTCGCGGTGCCGTACTACCTGCACCGTCGCAGCCACTCGTCGACCGCCAGCAGCCTCTCGGCCGCCGTCGGCCCGCGCCTGATCTCCGTCGCCTTCACGTGGTGAGTCAGAACAGCGGGGGGTTGGTCTCGGCCTCGGCGTCGCGGGCGCAGCGGAAGGCGGCGTAGGCGGTGTCGCCCGAGGGCGAATAGACGGCCACGCGATTCCAGGCTCCGAAGGCGCAGTCGCTCTGGCCTCGGATCATGCCGAGCGGGTACGCGCCGTGATAGACGCCGTCCTTCTCACCGAACGTCTCGCTCCGCTCGGCCACCCACTGCGGGTTGTACGCGAGCGCGCGCACCCCGGCCGGGCCCTTGTAGGTCAGGCAGGCCGGGCCGAAGTCTTTGCTGAGATCGCAGGGCGAGGCTCGCCGCCCCCAGG
>JAYVSF010000653.1:0-9103 GCA_043775605.1 Myxococcales bacterium | reverse complement strand
CCTTGCGTTGCCGTCGAGGTCAGTGCGCGCTCGTCGTCGTGCACCGTCACCTGTCTCGAGCCCTGATCGACGAGCAACCACATCGGTGCAGCGAGCGCGGCTTCTGCCAGCTCGCACGCGGCGTCGGTTCGACGCCGCTCCACCTCGGCCGCCTCGACCGCCGCATCCGCCTTGCGGACATCGGCGGCGCGGGTCAACAAGGACGTGATCGTCACCTCGGGATCGTAGGGCTCGCGGCATCAAGGTGTCAACCGCGGACCAGGCGCGGGCCCCGGCGTTTCAGTCAGCCGCGCGGAGACCAAAGGCGATCGTCAGGTGCCCCAGGTCGATGACGGCGCGGCTCGCGCGCAGGAAGTCCATTCCGATGATGCCGCGAATTCCGAAGCCGTACTCCACTGCCCCGACCTCGAGGTCGAAGTGATCGAGCCCGTGCGCGCCGATCGCGAACCGATCGACGCGACGGACGAACACGACCTCACGTCCACCCACACCACGCAGCGTCCTCAGCTCATCGTCGGGTGCCGCATAGATCCCGACCTCGGCGGCGAGGTCCGCGTCGATCACGGTGCTCGCGGCGCCGGTATCGATCAGCACGTCCGGGACGGCGACGCTCGCACCGCGGTAGGTCACCGTCGCGGTGGCGAAGATCAGGTCATGCCGGAGCGTCAGCAACATGTAAGCCCCGTAACCCGATCCACTGCCGCTCCTGGATCTGGAGTTCTTCGCGCGCCGTGTGGACGAAGCACAGCTCTCGGGCCGGGTACTGGCGGTGCAGGTCCGCGTACCGCTTCATCGCCGTGCGACCGTCGGCACACGCCTCGATCACCGCGATCCGGTCGAAGACTCGCCGATCACCCTCGGTGTGAGCCTGGAGCGCCTCGATCACCAGCCAGCGATCAGGGTAGGCCGCGCGCACGTCGTCCCAGCGCATGGCACATCGTAGCGGCACCTGCGCGAAGCGCCAACTTCTCGCCGTGACAAGCCACGCACGCGCCAGCAGCGACAGCGGATCGGTCCGCGGCTTGGAGATCGTCGACGCGGTATCCGTGGCTGCCCGTCGAATCGCAGAAAGACCTCGTAGTCCTCGTCTCGGGCCGCGTTCACCCACTCGCAGCCCACCGCGACCAGCGGCTCGTAGATCGCCGTGCTGATGAGCGCCCCCGGAGAGAAGTGGGCGGCGGATCGAACCCGACGCTGCTTCGGCTTCTTCGACGAGGACCCTTGGTCGGGGCTGTGGCCGCGAGGCGATCAGCGACCCGCGCCGGTTTGCCCGCACGGTGGGCTTCGAGTAGGTTGCCGGCATGGCGATCGCCGGCAGCGCCCGAGGCGGCCGACCCCCGACCGGTCGGGTGGTCGCGATCACCGGCGCCTGCACGTACCTCGGCACCGAGCTGGTCCGCCGCCTCGAAGAGGACCGGCGCTACGCCAAGGTCGTGCTGCTCGATGTCCGCGAGCCGCCGGTGCTGGCCGAGGGCACGACCAAGGCCCGCTACTACCCGCTCGATCTCACCCAGCCGACCGTCGACGGCGATCTCGCCACCCTGCTGCAGCGCGAGCAGGTCGACACCGTGGTCCACGGCGCATTCCTGTCGCACCCGACCCACGCGTCGGAGTGGGCCCACGAGCTTGAGGACGTCGGCACGATGCACGTGCTCAACGCCTGCGCCGCCGCCGGGCCGGCGCGGTTCGTGATGGTGTCGACGACGATGGCGTACGGCGCCTACCCGTCGAACCCGAACTACCTGACCGAGAGCGCCGAGCTGCGCGGCCACCGCGACTCGCGCTTCATCAACGACAAGGTCCGGGCCGAGAAGCAGGCCCTGCGCTTCGCCCGCGAGAACCCGGCGACCACCGTCACCACGCTGCGGTTCGCGACGATGCTGGGCCCGACCGTGTCGAACCTGTTCACGCGCTTCCTGTCGCGGCCAGCGGCGCCGGTGATGATGGGCCACGATCCGCTGATGCAGTTCGTCCACGAGGCCGACGCAGCGTGGGCGCTCAAGCTGGCGGTCGACGCGGACACCGTCGGGCCGTTCAACATCGTCGGCAAGGGCGTCTTGCCCTACACGACGGTGCTCGCGCTGATGGGCCGGGTGCCGCTGCCGATGCCGTACCTGGTCGCCCGCCAGCTGTCGAAGGCGCTGTGGGCGACCCAGGTCCTGTCGTCGCCGCCGAGCTTGCTCGACTACCTCATGTACGTGTGCGTCGGTGACGGCACGCGGGCCAAGGCCGAGCTCGGCTTCTCGGCCCGGCTGTCGATCCGGAGGACCATCGTCGACTTCCTCGGCCTCGCGCCCGAGGACGGCGCGACCGACCACGCGAGAGCGCAGGGCTAGCGAGCCTTGGCGAGCGATCCACCATGACGACCCCGCCCGACGAACCCGACGACGCCAGCCTCGACGACTGGGACGTCGGCGCGCCCGACGCCAGCGCCGCGCCCGAGGGGCTGTGGCCCGACGACGACGTGTACCTCGGCGGCGAGGCCGCCGGCATGCTGCACGAGTCGCGCGACCACGGCGCCTACGACCTCGACGAGTCGATGGAGGACGACGCCGAACAGCGCGAGATCGAGCGCCGGGTCGAGGAGGGCCGGACCCCGGTCTACCCGCTCGACGCCCGCCGCCGGATCCCGATGGAGTTCGTGTGGCGGCGCTGGCGAGCGCTGGCGATGTGGGGGAAGGCGACGGTGGTCGACGATTTCGGCCGCGATCCGATCGCCACCGCGCGCTGGGAGTGGCTGCTCGACTTCCTGTACTCGAAGTGGTTCCGGGTCGAGGCCAGCGGGCTCGAGCACGTGCCGGCCACCGGCCGCGCGCTGCTGGTCGCCAACCACGGCGGCAGCCTGCCCTACGACAGCGCGATGGTGATGCACGCGATCCGCCGCGATCACCCGAGCCGGCGCGACGTCCGGCCGCTGGTCGAGGACGCGGTCTTCCACTTGCCGTGGCTGGGGCCGCTGATGTCGCGCATCGGCGGGGTCCGGGCCTGCCCGGAGAACGCGGAGCGGCTGCTGGCCCACGACGAGGTGGTGGCGGTCTTCCCCGAGGGCGAGAAGGGGATGAGCAAGCTGTGGCGCGATCGCTACAAGCTGCAGCGGTTCGGCCGCGGCGGCTTCATCAAGCTCGCGCTCAAGACCAGGGCGCCGATCATCCCGGTGGCGGTGGTCGGCTCCGACGACGCCCTGCCGCTGCTCGGGCGAGTGACCTGGTTCGCACGCTCGGTCGGTATCCCGTACGTGCCGATCACGCCGACGTTTCCGTGGCTGGGCCCGGCCGGCCTCTTACCGCTGCCCAGCAAGTGGGCGATCCGGTTCGGCGAGCCGCTCGACCTCGGCCGCGACTACGGGCCGGAGGCCGCCGACGACCGGCTGCTGGTCGGCCGGCTGGCCGAGCAGGTGCGGGCCCAGGTCCAGTCCATGGTCGACGGGCTGCGCCAGCAACGGCGCGGCACGTTCTTCGGATAGCGAGCCTCGGCGAGCGAAATCGAGCGCGGGCCCGGCCCGGACCTGCGTGGTAGTCTCCCGGGCGCGGGTTCCGCATGGACGACGCCGACCACCAGATCGCCATATTGCTGCAGGTCGCACGCGACCTGCTCGGCACCGGCGACGATGCCCGGGCGCTCGCCGAGGCCAGCCAGGCGGTGAACCAGGCGCTGGCGCTGCGCATCGACGCGCCGCGGGCCTGGCTGGTGAAGTGCCAGGTGCTCGCGGCCCAGGGCGACGACGGTGGCGCGCTGGCGGCCGCCGAGCTGGCGGTGCGGCGGGCGCCGCGCCTGGCCGAGGCCCACTACTGGCGCGGCGCGCTGCTGGGCGATCTCGGCCACTACCGCGACGGCCTGCGCGCGATCGATCGCGCGTTCATCCACCTGGCCCGCGGCGACGAGTGGCTGCTCGAAGACCTCTACTACGAGAAGGCGACCATGCTCGAGGCGGTCGGCGAGCACGACGCCGCCCGCGCGACCTTCGAAGCCGGCCTCGAGCGTTGCCCAGGCTCGACGCTGCTGCAGACGGGCATCGAGCCGCTCGCGCTGGCTCGTCGACCGGCGCCGCTCAAGCTCCTGCGCGGCGGCCTGACCTGACCCGCCCCCTGGAGTCCACGCGCGGTCAGGCCGGGATCCGCAGCACGAACGTGGCCGGCAAGGTCGGCCGCTCCTCGACGGTGAGGTCGCCGCCGTGGGCGAGCGCGACCAGCCGACAGAAGTACATGCCGAGGGCCCGGCCGCGCCGCGCCGACGCCCGCCGCTCGGCCAGCCGGAAGTCGTGCGCGAACAGCGCGGCGCGATCGTCCGCCGACAGCGGTGGCCCGTCGTTGCCGACCGACAGCGCCAGGCCGACGGCGTCGACCACGGCCGCGACCACGATCCGCCCGCCGCGCGGCGCCTGCCGGGTGGCGTTGTCGAGGAGGTTCTGGACCAGCCGGCCGATCAGCCGGCCGTCGAGCTCGGCCACCAGCTCGCCGTCGATCGCCACCGTGACCGCCAGCGAGCGCGCGGTGACGCTGGCCGCGACCGTGGCCAGGGCGTCGTCGACCACCGAGCGAAGGTGGGTCGGTCGGACCCGGGCCACCACGGTCCCGGCCTCGAGCGCGTCGACGTCGGCGATGGTGGTGACCAGCGCCAGCGAGCGCTCGGCCAGCGCGATCGCGTCGTCGAGCGATTGCTGGGCGACCCGGCTCAGGGTCATCGCCGCCAGCTCCTCGCGCAGGAGGGCCAAGTTGCCGGCCAGCGCCGACAGCGGGTTGCGGAGATCGTGGACCATGTCCGCGATCACGGTGGGCTCGTGCTCGGGGACCGAGCCCCGGGCCCGGTCCTTGTCGTCGGGGTCGCCGTCACCGTCGCTCACTCGCCCACGACCTGGTTGCGCCCGCTCGACTTGGCCGCGTACAGGCGCTCGTCGGCGAGCTTGACGAACTGCTGGGGGTCGGTGACGTCGGCCGCCAGGGTGGCCACCCCGATCGAGATCGTGATCGCGATCTCGATCTCCTCGAAGCGGAAGCTGGTGCGCTCGACCAGCCGCCGCAGCTTGTCGGCGAACTTGAGCGCGTTGTGGCGATCGATCTCCGGCAAGATCACGGCGAACTCCTCGCCGCCGTAGCGGGCCAGGACGTCCTCCTTGCGGATCCGGGTCTTCACCGCCGTCGCCAGGTGCTTGAGCACGTGGTCGCCGGCGAGGTGGCCGTAGGTATCGTTGACCCGCTTGAACAGGTCGATGTCGAACATCAACAGCGACAGGTCGCGGTGGTAGCGCTGGGCCCGCCCGATCTCGCGCTCGAGCGTCTCCTGGAAGAAGCGCTTGTTGTAGATCTGGGTGAGGCCGTCGACGGTCGTGAGCCGGTAGATCTCCTCGTGGTACGCGTTCTCGATGTTGTTGCCCGACAGGAACTTGAAGATGCAGCGGCCGACCTTGATGAAGTCGCCGTCGCGCAGCACGTACTCGTCGATCAGCTCGTCGTTGACGTAGGTGCCGTTGGTCGAGCCCATGTCGCGCAGCAGCACCGAGCCGCCGGCGTTGAGGATCTTGCAGTGGTTGCGCGACACCGCCTCCTGATCGATGCAGATGTCGGCGCGGCTCGACCGGCCGATGACGATCTGCGGGCGCACCAGGTTGTACTTGCGGCCGAGATCGAGGCCGTAGATCACGACCAGGCAGGCGCTCGACGTCGCCGGGCGCTCGCTGATCTTGGAGATCGCGGTCACCACGGTGCGGCTACGGCCCGAGTCGCTCACCGGGAGGCAGCCTAGCAGGACATCGGCCGCGGGCGCCCGGTCCCGACCGTCACCGGAGATCTTCGGTGCAGCGCAGGCGATCGTCGTCCTCCCGCCGGCACACCAGGGTGTCGGTCAGGACATAGCCGCCGCGGCGAAACTCGTACTCCTGCATCAGCAGCCGGGGTCCCCCGAGGTTCCAGTAGGCGCGAACGGGGGCCGGCACGCCGCCCGCACCGGGGGTGCGCGGCTCGAGGTAGGCGCCGGCGAGCGCCCCGGCGAAGCGCGCGCAGCCACCGTCGGCGGCCGGCAGGAACACGTTCCAGTAGCAGTTGTGGAGGGCGGTACACATCGTCTGATCCGCGACCACCGGCTCCGGGCGGCCGTCGCCGTCGAGGTCGCGATCGGCGCGGACCAGCGTGGGGGTGGCGCTGACCACCCCGTCGTGCTCGGGCACGCCGCAGTCGCCGACCTTGATCGTCGGCGCGGGCAGTACGGTCACCCGCGGCTCGGTCGGGGTGGTGGTCCGGGCCTTGTTGGGGCATCCGGCCACGACGAGCACGACGAGCGCGGCGGCCGACGGCGCGCGGAGAGCGTGGAGGAGCCGCGTGGACATGGCGCCCGAAGGTATCCCACGTGCGGCGGCGTTCGGCCGCGACAGCCAGTGGGACAGTGGTCGGACCGGTGACAACTCAATCTTGCCCGGGCGGAGCGCCTGGGTTATGTCCTTGGGCCATGGCAAGCCGCGCCCGGACTCGCGTGACCTTGGGGCTGGCCCTCGCAGCCGCCCTGACCGGGATCGCGATCATGGCCGGTGGCGACGCCCCCGCCTCGGACGTCGGCGCCCGGGCCTGGGCGGTGACCTCGGTCACGCCGCGCTCGCTCGGCGCGCCCGAGCCGGTCGCCGCGGCGGCCCTGCCGTTCACGCCGACGCGGCCCTCGGCGCAGGTGCCAACCACCACGCCCCTCGCCCCCGATCAGGTCGACCTGTCCCGCATGGAGCTGCGGGGCGATCACTACGTCGCCCCCCTCGGTGATGGTCGGATGGCGGTGCTCACCCTCGATCCCGCGCTCCAGGCCGCCGCCGAGAAGGCGCTCGACCGGGCGATGGCGCCGCGCGGCGCGATCGTGGTCACGGCGCCCGACGGCCGGGTCCTGGCCCTGGCCGGCCGCCGGACAGAGGCCGACGAGGGTGGCAGCGCCGGCATCGCCGACCCGTCCCTGGCGCTCACCGCCTGGGCCCCGTCCGCGTCAGTGTTCAAGCTCGTGACCGCCAGCGCGCTGCTCGAGCAGGGCGTCAAGCCGGGGGCGCGGGTCTGCTACCACGGCGGCGTGCGCTCGGTCAGCGAGTCCAACCTCGAGGACGACAGCCACGATCGCGCCTGCCAGGACCTGAGCTTCGGACTCGCCCATTCACAGAACGCGATCATCGCCAAGCTCGCCCACCAGCACCTCGCGCCCGCCGATCTCGCCGGCGTCGCGCACCGCCTGGGCTTCGATCGACCGGTGTCGTTCCCGGCTCCCGCGACGTTCGGCCAGGTCGACGTCCCCGCCGAGCGCGGGCTCGAACTGGCCCGCACCGCCACCGGCTTCCGCGGGGTCCAGCTGTCGACCATGGGCGGCGCCATGCTGGCGTCGACCGTGGCGTCGGGCGGCCTGGCGGTGCAGCCGCGGTTGATCGCCGCGATCATCGGCCACGATGGTGCCGAGCACCCGGTCGCGGCCCCGCCGGCCCCGACCCGCGCGCTCGAGGCCGGGATCGCCGCCGACCTCACCTCGATGATGATCCGGACCTGCGCCGAGGGCAGCGCCAAGTCGACCTTCGGCGGCCGCAAGGGCCTGCCCAACGTCGCGGTCGCCGGCAAGACCGGGACCCTGAGCCGCGACGACGACGGCCCGTACATGCAGTACTCGTGGTTCGTCGGCTTCGCCCCCGCCGACAAGCCGGTGCTCAACGTGTCGGTGCTTCTCGGCAACGCCGAGCTGTGGCACCTCAAGGCCCACTCGGCCGCCCGCATGGTCCTCGCCGAGGGCCTGCGCACCCGCGCCGGGTCCTGAGCGAGCCGCGTGATCGCGTGATCGCCGTCGCGATCGTCGCCGTGATCGGCGTCGGCGACGGCGACGTGGTCGGCTGATCCAGTGGTAGAATGTCGGGGCCGTCCTGACGACGTTCGGACGTTCCCGTCCCCGCCGTCACCTCGGGAGGAATCATGCTCGCCTGGCCTCGCCTGCTCGCCGCCACCGTCGTCTCCAGCGTCCTCGCGCTCGTCCCTGCTCGCCCGGCGGCCGCCGATCCGGCCCACGATCAGGCCGAGCAGCTCAACAACGAGGGCAAGGTGTTCCTCCAGGCCACGCCGATGCAGCCGGCCGACGCCGCCGACCGCTTCCAGAAGGCGATCGACCTGGTCCAGGACGGCCGCTACTACGCCAACCTGTGCCTGGCCCTCTATCACGTCGGCAAGCTCGGCGAGGCGTTGACCGCCTGCCGCGAGGTCAAGCCCCACGGCGGCGACGAGCGCGCGGTCAAGCAGGCCGACAACCTGATGGAGAAGGCGATCAAGCCGCAGATGCGCGCGGCCGGCATCGATCCCGACGCGCCGCCGCCGCCGCCACCGCCCGACGGCACCAACGGCACCACGGGCAATACCGGCAACACCGGCAACACCGGCAACACCGGCAACACCGGCAACACCGGCAACGCGGGCACGGACGGCAACAACGCGGGCGCCAGTGACGCCCGCAACTTCACGGTCGCGCCGCCGCCGTCGCTGCTCGGCCAGAAGGCGCCGCCCAAGCACGAGTACACGTGGACCCTCGGCGGCCAGCTGTTCGGCGCGTCGGTCGCGATCGGCTACCAGAACGCCTACGCCACGAGCGCGGTCGGCTTCCGCATCACCGGCGACTACAACCTCGTACCGAAGCGCGGCGTCGGCCTGGTCGGGCTGCTCGCCGTCACCCAGATCGACAAGAATCTTCAGGCCGAGGCCCTGAGCATCCTCGACCTCGGCGTCGGCATCTACAAGGACTTCTGCACGGGCCGCGTCTGCCTCAAGCCGACCGTCGGCGCCGGCCTGAGCCTGTTCCAGACCCAGATCATGAGCCAGTCGGGCAGCGACAGCCTGGTCGGGCTGTCGGGGCGCGCCGAGCTGACCGCCGGCTACGCGTTCGGGCCGCGGTTCCAGCACCTGGTCACCGGCACGCTCGGCGTCGCCGGCTACACCCAGCCGGTCGGCGACTACGCCAACGACCCGGCCGACTACGGCCTCGACAAGCCCGGCAGCTCGGTCTACTTCGGCGTCGGCTACACCCGCCGGTTCGACACCCCGTTCGGGTCGTCGCCGTTCTTCGTCGTCCAGTGAGCGAACGGCCGCGCTAGCCGTCGTCGTCGAGGTCGGCGCCG
>JAYVSF010000652.1:0-3559 GCA_043775605.1 Myxococcales bacterium | reverse complement strand
GCCGCCGCGACCACGGCCTCGAAGCCGGCGCGCGCGCCCGCGAGATCGCCGACCAGCAGACGCTGGCTGGCCGCGCGAAAGTCGACCTCGACGTCGGTGGCGGGCACGGTCGGCGCCGGTGCAAACGGCACGGGCCGGGCGCGGGCCGGGACCGCGAGCACCAGCAGCACCAGCAGCACCAGCGCGCAGACCGCGACGCGTCGCAGAGCCTGTGAAGTTTTCAACTTCCCAGGCTCTGATTGATCGGACTTGCCGACGAGGAACGTCGGCTGCGCCTGTACGGACACGAGTTTGTTTTGCAAACTCTCACGGCTTGTCGATCATCAGCGCGTCGACCGCCACGCCCTGGTCGTCGAAGGCCTCGAGCGCGAGGTGGCCGCGGCGGAGCGTCAGGTTGATCGCCGAGTGCAGCTTCGCCGACTTCGCGGTGAAGAACTCGGCACCCGGGTCGTAGAGGGTCGCGCCGGCGCCGCCCGAGACCACATAGATCGTACCGTCGGCCGCGGTCGCGCCGAGCTGGCCGCCGCGCAGCGGGAACGTCCGCTCGTAGTCGTGATCGTGGCCGTTGAGCACCAGATCGACCCGGTGGCGATCGAAGATCGGGACCCAGTCGTGCTGTAGCGTGGCGTCGGAGCCGTGGTTGAGCGACGCCGAGTACGCCGGCCGGTGGTGGGTGACCAGCTTCCAGGGCGCGCTGTCGTGCGCGGTCAGATCGTCGTCGATGAACTGGGCGATCGGGCCCGACAGATCGGCCTGCAGCGGCGGCGAGTCGTTGGCGACGGTGATGTGGGCCGGGCCGTAGTCGAAGCCGAAGTTGGCCTCGTCGCCGGGCATCGCGAGCTGCGCAAAGTAGTTGATGGCGTTGAGATCGTGGTTGCCGTGGGTCGAGATCACGGGCGTGGTCGCGAACAGCGGCTCACCGACGGTGAAGAAGTCCTCCCACTCGTTCTGCAGCGTGCCGAAGGTCACCGCGTCGCCCGAGAACAACAGCAGATCGGGCGCCCGCTGCTGGATCTGCGCGACCAGATCGGCCCACACCGCGTAGCCGTCGCGGCTGTCGCCGACCGAGGTGATGGCCACCGTCGCGTCGGGCGTCAGCGCGAGATCGGGCGCGGTACGGAACCGGTAGGTCGGCGACACGTGACCGGCGTCGGACACGACCTGGTAGTCGTAGGCGGTGTCGGGCGCCAGCCCGCACAGGTGGGCCTCGTGGATCCGGACCAGGATGTCGCCGACGCCGCCGAAGCCGGTCTGGTAGCGGAAGGTGTAGCCGGACACCTCGTGATCGAGCACGCCACCCTCGCCGTAGCGGACGGTGCCGGCGAGGCTGATGTCGTCCTTGGTCCGCCAGGTGACGACCATCGACGTCCGGGGATCGCCGATGAACCCGAGGTGGACGTGGCGGATGGAGGGATCGTCGCCGACCTCGGGCGTCGACAGCGCCGGGACCTCGGCTCCTGGCAGGGTCACGCTCTGGTAGCCGCAGCCGGCCGGCGTGATCGCGCCGCCCTCGTACCCCGGCAGCGGCTGATCGTCGAGGGGCGAGCCCCGGACGCAGCCGGCCGCGAGCACCAGCGTGCAGCCGAGCCCGAGCGACGCGCACGCGAGCGAACGACGCGGGCCGGTCACGGCAGCTCCAGGCGGTAGGTGGCCTGCACCAGCACGGTGTCGTTGCGGTAGCGAGCGTCGGTGCGGCTGGCGGTGATCTCCTCGACCTCGACGATGTGCGCGGCGTCGACCTGGAGCTTGAGATCGTGCCCGCGCTGGTACCAGGTCGCGGCCAGGTGGTAGCTGCGCAACGACTGATCGGGATCGCCGGGGCGCTCGATCGCGACCGCGTCGTTGCGATCGATCTCGTCGATGCGAGCGCCGAGCTCGAGGTGACGCGCCCAGCGGCCGGGCAGCGGCAGGAGGTACGAGACCTGGGCCACGACCCCGTTGGCCTTGTAGTCGGGATAGCCGCCGAGGCGGCGGTGGTGGCGGACCTCGAGGTACTCGACCCCGCCCGACACGCCGTGCCAGCCGAACGCGACGTCGCCGCCGAAGGTCCGGGTCCGCTCGACGTCGGAGCCGGTGGCGATCCGGTTCTGCGCGGCCGACGCGCCGACCACAACGTAGTCGCCGCCCAGGCACGACTCGCCGAGCCCGACCGTGCGGCCGAGCGGTCGCAGCTCGACCCGCCCCGCCCACAGGAAGCGCTGATCGACGTTGCCGCCCTGGTTCTTGCCCTCGCCGTCGAACACGCCGGCGGTCATCACCAGCCACGGCGCGCGGGGCACGGTGAGCGTGCCGGCCAGGCCGAGTTGACGATCGGGGGCGAGCCCGGCGAGGTCGGGCTTCTCGACGAAGGCGAGCCGGGAGTCGGACAGCAGCGCCTGGCGCGAGACCGGGGCCTTGAGCTGGCCGACGTCGATCCGCCACGCGCCGTCGCCAGGCAGCGAGGTGCCGGCGCTGACGTAGCCATCCTGGAGCTCGACGGCGGTCGCGAACTCGAGCTCCATCTTGGCGGTGACGAGCAGGCGGCCGAAACCGACCCGGTCACCGAGCTCGACGCGCGCGCGCCGGACCCGGAAGCCGTCCTCGTCGAAGCCGACCCGGGGATCGTCCTGGCGGAGGCGGAGCTGGGGCTGGACGTAGCCACCGACGGTGAACTCGTGGCGGGCCGCATCCGAGCCCGAAACCGGATCGTCGGCGCGGGCGAGGGTCGGCCAGGCGGCCGCGAGCGAGGCGAACACGATCGAGAGGTGGACCCGCACGTCGGCCCAGCTTGAGCCGGGTGCCGTGACGATTGCAACTCGGCTCGGCGACGGGCTCGCAACGTTCGAGGGGTTAGGCGAGCTCCTTGCGCAGCGATTCGATGACCTCGGCGTAGCTCGTACACTTGACCACCTCCGACAGCTCGCTGGTGTAGCGCGCCACCAGATCCTGGCGGCCGCGGGTCAGCGCATCCTTGCGGGCGTTGAACAGGGTCACGAAGGCGCGCTCGGCGTTGACGAAGTACTCGGCGATCGCGATCACCGCGCGCGCCGCCGACACCGTCACCGACCGCGACTCGTCGTGGAACGTGAAGCGCTTGCCCTCGCTGTTGTGGACCGCGAGCTCGACCCGGGCCAGGGCGTCGAGGCCGGCCTTGCGTCGCTTGGACTCGATCGCGGCCGAGACCGTGAACCCGGCCAGCTCGAGCGACTTCAGCGACTGGTACTCGCGGGCGTAGCGACCGACCAGCCCGCCCCACAGCGCGTCGATCGGCCCGACGCCCTCACCTTCGATGGTGGTGGCGGCGCCGTTCTCGGCCACCTCGACGACGACCCGCGCCGCCAGCTCGGGGACCTCCTCGGTCGAGAGCCGGGTGAGGCGCAGCTCGAGGAAGCTGGGGCCCAGGATGCGCCGGATCAGCTCGAGATTGTCGTCGGATCGGCCGGTCACCCATGCATTGTAGCGCACCGGTGGGCCCGCGCTCGCCCCGGCCGATCAGCGTGCGCGACGTCATGATCCCGCGCCGCCCGGGAACTGTGCCGCGTCGAGCGTTCGCCGGGGCGCGCTGGGGCATAGTGCCGCC
>JAYVSF010000651.1:0-9480 GCA_043775605.1 Myxococcales bacterium | reverse complement strand
TACGCCACGGTCGTGCTGCTCCAGCGGCGGACCACGGCGACGCCCGGCTACCTGCGCTTCACGGCCGTCTGTGCGCTCGCGTTCGGGTTCCTCGCCTGGATGTCGAACCAGGACAAGAAGCAGAAGGCGATCGCCGAGGCGATCAAGGTCATCCACAAGCAGTTCGGCTCGGGTTCGCTGATGCGACTCGACGGTAGCGAGGTCGTCGAGGTCGAGGTCGTGCCCACCGGGTCGATCGCCCTCGACGTCGCGCTCGGCACCGGCGGGTTGCCGCGCGGGCGCATCGTCGAGATCTACGGGCCGGAGTCGTCGGGCAAGACGACGCTGATGCTGCACGCCATCGCCGAGGCCCAGAAGGCCGGCGGCGTGTGCGCGTTCATCGACGCCGAGCACGCGCTCGACACCGAGTACGCCAGGCGGCTCGGCGTCCAGCTCGCGGATCTCCTGATCTCGCAGCCCGACAACGGCGAGCAGGCCCTCGAGATCTGCGACACTCTGGTCCGCACCGGGGCGATCGATCTGATCGTCGTCGACTCGGTCGCGGCGCTCACCCCCAAGGCCGAGATCGAGGGCGAGATGGGCGAGGCCCACATGGGCCTGCAGGCCCGGCTGATGAGTCAGGCCCTGCGCAAGCTCACCGCCGTCATCTCCAAGACCCGCACCGTCGTGGTCTTCATCAACCAGCTGCGAATGAAGATCGGCGTCGTCTACGGCAATCCCGAGACGACGACGGGCGGCAACGCGCTGAAGTTCTACTGCTCGGTGCGGCTCGACATCCGGCGGAAGAAGGTCATCAAGCGGGGCGACGAGTCGATCGGCAGCGAGGTGAAGGTCAAGGTGGTGAAGAACAAGCTGGCGCCGCCGTTCCGCGAGGCCGAGTTCGAGATCTTGTACGGGACCGGCATCAACAAGCAGGGCGAGCTGATCGACACCGCCGAGAAGCTCGGCCTCGTCGAGAAGGCTGGCACCTGGTACTCGTACGAGGGCGTCAAGCTCGGCCAGGGCCGCGACAAGGCGCTGGCCCACCTCGACGAGCACCCGGCGCTGGCCCTGCAGCTCCGGACGCTGCTGGTCAAGCAGGCCAAGCTCGCGGTGTCGGGCGGCATGCTCGGCCACGGCGCGGTGCTGGCGGCGGCCGCCGCGGCGGGAGGTGGCAACCATGCGTCGGCGTGATCCGCGGGGCGACGGCGGCGACGAGGGCGCCGGCGACGGCGCTCGGGCGCTCGGCGATCGCGCGGTGCCGCTCGATGTCCAGGTCCGGGAGATGGCCGGCGAGGTGCCCCTCGGGCGGCTGCGGCGCCCGGGCGTGGAGCGCCGGCGCAACCCGCCCGGCTCGCAGGTCGCCGCCGACCCGATCGTGCCGCTCGCCCTCAGCGACTTCCACGACCTGCGCCGCCTCGGCCTGTTCGGCGACGACGGCCGCAACCCGCCCCCGAGCTGGTGGGCCCGGTAGCGCGCCATGGATCACCCCGAGGACCGAGCGGCGATCGCGCTCGTCGCCGACGCTGCTGCGCGCCGTCGTCGGCCTGTCGCAAGCGCGACACCCGCCGGACCCGGCCCGTGCCGCTCGGGGTTCCGCCAGTTCCGCCTCCACCGCCGCGCGTGACCGGCGCGTGGCTGCTCGAGGTCATCGGCGACTCGACCTTCCGGATCGACGAGCTGATCGAGTCGCTGCTCGGGCGGTGAAGTACCAGCCGCAGCGGCTCACGGCCGGAGCCATGCTCGCGCGCTACCGTCCGGCTGTGCGGTAGCTCTACCGGTGGACTCGCGACTGGAGCGCGAGCGTCACGGGGCTGAACGTCGCGCAGCCCCCCTCACCGTGATCGCAGCTGGCGAGCCGCGCCGGTCAGGCCTGGCCGACGCGGCCGCGCTGACGGAGCTCGTCGAGCTGGCTCGCGAGCTGGAGCTCCTCGAGGTGCGTGCGCAGGCCGGGCCGCTGCTCGACGTACGCGGACCACGCCGCCTGCATCCAGGCGTCGAGCTCGACGCCGGCCTCGACCGCGGACGCGGCGGCGGCGTGCAGGGCGCCACGGGCCACGGGTGACGTCGGCGCGCTGGCGGCGTCATCGCGATCGGTGGTGAGGGCGATCGGAAGCGACGCGGTCGAGTCGGTGACGGAGGAGGAGCGCATGAACAGACAAGAGAATCACTCCGAGGGCGGTCGTCAAGCCCGCGCGACCCGGTGGTGGGCGCTCAGCGGTCGCTGCCGACGGCTCGCCACCGTCGAGGCCGGCCGAGCGGGCAGGTGTAGAGTCGGGCCCGTGGAACAGACTGTCGCGCCCGATGTGCCCGCCGTGTCCGGCCCCGATCGCACCGACGCGGCTTCAGCGTCGCGCGCCGCCGCACCCGCCGAGCACGGGCTGATGGCCGCGCTGGCCGACGCCGCCGCGATCACGCGCTTCCACATCCTGCTCATCGGCGCGGTCGCCGCGGTCGTGTTCGGCTGGCTCATGACGGGGCGCTACCCGTGGGCGATCGCCGCGATCGCCGGGCTCGATTGGTTCTTGATCAACCTGATGAACCGGGTCACCGACCTCGAGGAGGATCGGCAGAACGGGATCCGGGGCACCGAGCGGGTCGCGCGCCAGCAGACCGCGATCACGGTCGGCTCGTTCGCGCTGCTGATCGGCTCGATCGTCGGCACCCACCTGATCTGGCCGGCGCTGACGCCGTGGCGCGTCGCCGTGCAGGCGATCGGCTTCGGCTACAACTACAAGCTGGTGCCGACGCCGCGCGGCTGGTCGCGGTTCAAGGAGCTCTACTTCCTGAAGAACTTCGGCTCGTCGGTGCTGTTCGTGCTGACCTGCTTCGTCTACCCGCTGGCGGTCGCTGCCGAGCAGGGCGTCCCCCGCATCGTCGGCTGGCAGGCGGTCGCGACCCTGATCCTGTTCTTCATCCCGTTCGAGCTGACCTACGAGATCCTGTACGACCTGCGCGACCTCGAGGGCGACCGTGCCCAGGGCGTGCCGACCTATCCGGTGGTCCACGGCCCGCGCCGCTCGCGCCAGATCATCGACGGCCTGCTGCTCGGCGCGTCGGTGGTGCTGGTGGTCGGGGTGCTGGCCGGCTGGCTCGGGCTGCGCGAGGTCCTGATGCTGGTCGCGCCCGCGCTCCAGCTCGTGCTCTACCGGCGGTGGTGGAGGCGCGGCCTGACCGCGCGCGACTGCATCGTGCTGACCCACGTCGGCACCGCCCAGCTCGTGCTGTTCCTGGTCGGGACGGCCCTGTGGCGCGCGGCCGGCCTGCCGGTCAACGTCTACCTGTGACCGCGAGGTAGGGCACCGCGACCATCGCGGTGTGCAGCCACAGCCGGTGATCGCCGGGCGCGACCACCACGAGCGTGATCAGGAACAGCGCGGCCGCGACCATCCGCGGCAGCGCGACGTCGAGGGGCAGCACCCGCCCGCGTCGGCGGCTGGCGAGGGCCAGGCCCAGCGCGCCCACCGCGATCACGCCGAGCCCGACCAGTGATGCGTCGCCGAGCGGGCCGCGCACGACCCAGCGGAAGCAGCCCCACCACGCGCCGACGATGAGCAGGTGGGTGAGCGCGAGCGCGGCCAGCAGCCCGAGCGCGCGCCGCGCCACCGTCGAGCGGGCGGTCGACCGCGCCCGCAGGCCGAGCGCGACGTCGGCGCCGATCGCGAAGAAGCCCCAGCCGAGGATGCCGAGCACGGGCACGTCGAGGTGGCCGGGCTCGACCCAGGCCCACAGCCGCGCCCGCACCGCGATCACCTCGACCAGCGACGCGTCGAACCCGACCAGCGCGCCGACCAGCAGCGGGCGCCACCGCCCGACGTCGGGCGCCAGCGCGTCGACCACCGCCCGCGCCGACAGGATGACCAGCGGCCAGATCAGCGGGATCAGCACCGGCACGCGATCGAGGTGACCGTGCCACGCCGGCGCGTAGTGATAGAAGTCGTACCCGGCGACGCAGGTCTCCTCGCCGAGCCAGCCGGCCAGCGCCAGCGCGACGTAGTCGGCGAGCAGCGCCCGCCACGGCCGGACCCGGGCCATCGCCGCCAGGGTGAGGGCGACGATCGCGACGCAGGCCAGCTCGAAGCCAGGGAACGGCACGGCCGCAGCTTACGCGGGTCGTCGCGAGATCAGGGCGGCACCAGCGGCTGGGGGACGAAGGCCTGGCGCCGCAGGTCGAGCGCGCTGGCGACCACCGTCGGGGTTTGCGAGACCGAGGCCATGCTGGCGACAGCGGTCTCGAGGGTGGCGTAGTCGACGGCCCGGCGCTGGCGACCTGGGCCCTCGACCGGGAACACGGTGTCGAGCAGCCGCGCGGTCAGTCGGCTGGCGTCGGGCAGCACCATCATCTGCGCCTCGCCGCACGAAGCGATGATCACGCGATTGGTCGCGGCCGGCCCCCGGCGCTGGCCGTCGAGCATGCCGGCGGAGAAGCAGCAGTTGGAGATCACGACGACATGGACGTCGAGATGGAACTCGCCGAGCAGCGCGGTCAGGACGTCGTCGACGAACGGCGCGTCGTCGAGCGCCCATGACTCGTCGAAGCCGTCGTCCTCGTCGCGGCTGCCGTCGGCGAGGCGCCCGCCGTGGCCGGCGAACGCCAGCACGAACAGCCCGGCGGGGGCGCTGCGCAGGCGCTCGGCGGCGGCGCGGACGGCCCCCGTCACCGCGGCGCAGGTCGCGGCGCCGTCGCGCAGCTCGGTGAAGCGGGCCGCGACCACGCCGGCCACGGTGCGCAGGTGCCCGGCCGCGTCGTCGACGAAGTCGGTCGCCTGCGGCAGGTGCCGGCCGTACGGCGCGCTCGGCGCCGCGACCCCGACGCTGACGACCTCGCAGGGTTGGTCAGGATCCGTGGTCATCCACCGCCCGAGCTACGCTCGAGCGCGATCTCGAACGTCGCCCCGAGCGGCACCAGGAAGATCGTCGTGTGGGTGGCCCAGTCGGTGCGCGCGACGAACGGCGGCGGCGGCGGCGGCGGCGGGGTCGGCCACGGGCTCTTCTTGGCGATGTCGTAGGTGTCGATGACCGTGGTCACGTCCGGCGGCGGCGGCGCGGTCACGCCGTGGCTGCCGTTGTAGACGAAGCCGTACACGCCCGGCTTGAGCAGCACCGTGATCGGGTTCCCGGCAGTGATCGTGGACTCGAGCTTGGCCGTGTAGTCGACCTTCATCCGCATGAAGTCGACGGTGGCGCTGGGCGCGATCGTGACCGTGCTCTCCGCGTACACATAGAGGGCGATGCGCATGTCCATGGTGACGTCCTTCGGGCGAAGCCGCCGTCGCCCACTGCTACGAAGTCGACGGTGCGCCCCAGGATCCCCAGGGCCCCCCTCGGGTACTATCAGGCGACAGCCCGCATGACGATACGACAGGAATCATCGCGGGTGGGTGTGGGTCCCGGCGGAGGCCGAGGCTCGTTCACGTGAGATCAACGGCCTGGCGCTGCGTCGTCGCGGTGGCGGTCGCGCTGGTCATCCCGACGGGGTGTGGCCGGCGCGCGCCGCCGCCGCCCTCGCGTTCGACCTGCGGCTGGCCGTGTACATCCGCGACGCCGCTGTGCGCCGCCAGCCCGTGCATGCGCGAGATCTCGCAGGGCGCCAACCGCGGCGTGGTGTCGCACGGCGCCGTCCCCGTCTGTGCGGTCGAGATCGCGCACGGGGCGGACCTGCGCATCGGCGCGTCGATGCTGATGGCCCTGACCTCGTACCCGCGCGAGGACCCCGCGCAGCCGCTCACCGAGCTGATCGCCGCGCTCCGGCGCCAGCGCCAGGACGACGTCGCCGACGCGATCGCAGCGCAGGTCGCGCTCGACCGAGGCGATCTCGGCGACGCGCTGGCCCGGCTCCGGACCGCCCATGACGGTCACGCGCCCGGGGGCTCGCTGGCCCGGCTCGCCTCCGAGCTGGCGCCCCGGCTCTACGACGCCGGGCGGCTGGGCGACACCCAGGAGGCGATCGCCCTCGGCCTCGACGCGATGGCGCCCTGCGGCGGCGACGCCGACGAGCTGCGCGGCAGCCTGCGGGTGAGCCAGACCATGTTCATCATGGCCACCGGCGATCTCGACCTCGCGCTGCAGCAGATCGACGCCCAGCTCGCGCGCGGGCCGCGGGCCGCCGAGCGCGCGTGGATCCACCGGACCCGGGTCGAGGTGCTGTACGAACGCCACGGTCCGCGCCAGGCCGAAGAAGAGGTGTGGGAGACCGTGAAGTGGGCGTGGATCGCGGCGGTGATCGACGGCGCGGTCAAGCCCGCGATCGCGATCCAGAGCTCGGCGTACTACTGCCTGTCCGGGTTGCTGCGCGAGCAGGGCCGGTTCGACGAGGCCGAGCGCGCGCTCGACCTCGCGCTGTGGTTGACGCCTGAGGACGCGACCGCCGAGAAGCTGTTCTATCGGGCGCTGATCCATCGCGATCGCGGCGAGCTCGATCGGGCCGAGGCCGGCCTGTTGGCCGCGCTGGTCGGCGGCGTCGGCAGCGGCGCCGACGGCAAGCCGCCGGTCGGAGATCTGGTGACCGCGATCCCGATCGAGCTGGCGCGGATCCGGCTGCGCCGCAGCGACGTCGACGGTGCCGAGCAGGCGCTGCGCCAAGCGATCGCGACGATCGAGGAGCTGCGCGCCAGCATCCCCGCCAGCGACGGTCAGCTCATCGCCAAGTACCGGCAGGGCTACGAGGAGCTGCTCGGGATCCTGGCCGGCCGCCAGCGCTGGTCGGAGGCGCTCGAGCTGCTGGCCCGCCTCGACGCCGGGCGGTTCTACTCGGACATCGGCGCGCCGCGCTCGCCGGCGGTCGCCGATCACGAGCTGGGGGCGGCGGTGCGGTCGTCGCCGAACTGGCAGCCGCCGTCGTCGGCGCAGGGCCGGGCGCCGGCCACGGCGGCGGAGGTGCTCGCCGCCTGGCGCGGTCGGCACCTGGTCGCGGTGTTCCGCGGTGGCGAGCAGCTGTGTCGGCTCGAAGCCGACGCCACCGGGCTGCACGGCACCTGCATGGGCGCGTGGGAGCCGCTCGAGCGCGCCGCCGAGGCGCTGCGCGAGCTGCCCGGTGACGTGGTCGCGGCGCGACGGCTGGGCGCCGCGCTGATCCCGCCCGGGACCGATCGGCTCGATCTCCTGCTGGTGGGGCCGATCGTGCGCGCGCCGGTGGCGGCGCTGCAGGACGAGCGCGGGCTGGTGGTCGCGCGCCGGCCGCTCGAGCGCGTGCTCGGCTTGCTCGAGGACGTCCGGCCGCTCGCCGGCGACGGTCCGGCGCGCGTGGTCGGCTACGCTGGCCACGATCGGTCCGCGGTGGCCGCCGAGCGCGAGGCCGCGGAGGTCGGGCGCACCCTCGCGGTCCGGCCGGCGCTCGGGGCTGAGGCGACCCGCGCGGTGGTGCTGGCCGGCGATGCGCGCGTGCTGCACGTCGCCGGTCACGCCCACATGATCGAGGGCGTGCCCCAGCTCGAGCTGGCGGACGGCGACCTGTCGGCGGATACGATCGCGGGTTCGCCGCGCGCGCCGCGGCTGGTGGTGCTGGCCAGCTGCGATTCGGCGACCGCCCGCGACGCGGCCGGCTGGGGATCGCTGGCGGCGGCGTTCCTCCACGCCGGCAGCGACGGGGTCATCGCCAGCGATCGCGCGGTCGACGACGCCGAGGCCCAGGCCCTGATGCGCGGCTTCTACGCCGCCGACGGGGTCCACGATCCGGCGCGCGCGCTCGGGCTCAGTCAGGCGGCGCGGGCGGCGGGGCTGGCGGCCGACGCGCGCCCGCCCGCGGCCACGACCTGGGCGGCCTTCGCGGTGATCGCCGCGCCACCGCGGGTGCCTGCGCCGCCTGCGCCGCCGCCCCCGCCCGCGACCCGGTAGCGGACCCGCGAGCCGGCCGCGCGATCCCACAGCGTGCGGCGATCG
Organism: Myxococcales bacterium; assembly: GCA_043775605.1. Lineage (GTDB taxonomy): Bacteria > Myxococcota_A > Polyangia > Haliangiales > Haliangiaceae > UBA2376. The sequence continues at coordinate 1,623 of JAYVSF010000651.1, read as the reverse complement.
GGCGTGCGCCAGCTCGCGCGCGCCAGCTCGACCAGCGGGCCGGCCACGCCGACGACGTAGGCGGCCGACGCGGCGGTGTGGAACCCGCGAGCGCCGACGCCGAGGTCGGCCACCAGGTCGAGCAGCACGCCGAGCACGAGGGCCGAGGTCAGCACCAGCATGCGGAGCGCGGCGTGGGCGTACGACAGGCGGGCGTCGCTGCGCTCGGCGACGATCTCGAACTCGAGCGCCACGGTGCGAGGGTACCTCGACCGGGCCACGACCGGTCAGCCCCTCGCTGGCGAGGTCGCGCCGACTGCTGGAGGCGGCCCTACTGCCGCCAGACCGTGACGACCGCCTTGTAGCCGAAGCAGTCGGTGTAGCCGGCGATGTTGGTATTGCCGCACTTGCTGTCGCACGGCACGTCGTAGCCCCAGGGATCGACGTAGGGCCGGGCCGAGGTGTCATAGCCGATGCGGCCGGGCACCGCGTTGACGTCGAAGTTGCGCCCGTTGCAGTAGTACATCGTCGGCGGGCTGACGAAGATGTTGCCGAAGAACGAGCCCTCCTGGTTCGGGAACGCAGGGTTGAGGTCCCAGCCGACCTGGGGCTGCAGCTTCTTGTCAGCGACGAGCCACAGCGGGACGTGGATGCCGGCGGTGTTGATGTGGGCCACCATACAGGCCGACACCCACTGCTGACAGGTCTTGTCGCAATGGTCCGTCTCCCACTTCGGGCCCATGCCGAGCGCGCCATCGAAGGTGTACGTGACTCCGTCCGGGCCCTGCTTGGTGATGGAGTGGCCCGCGGGCAGCGCGCACCGCACCAGGTAGGCGACGGTGGTGCGGCCCTCGGGCGTCGACATCAGGGGACCGGCGCTGGAGAGCCCGTTCTGGGTGCCGAGTCCATTCTGGGTGCCGAGCCCGTTCTGGGTGTTGAGCCCGTTCTGGGTGTTGAGCCCGTTGATCGCCGGCAGGCCGTTGTCGGTGGCGAGCTCCTCGGCACTCGCACCCAGCGACGGGTCGGGATCCTCGACGCAGGCGGTCGCCAGCGCCGCCAGGCCCAGGGCGCTGAGGGCGAGGCGTGCGCTCACTGGTGCCACACCGTGATGACGCGATCGTAGCCGAAGCACTTCTTCGGGCCGGCCGTCTCGCCGTTGACGGTGGGCCCGAACTCGCTGCACTTGTAGTCGCACTTGCCGGCGGTGCCGGTCCAGGGGAGGACGAACGGCTTGGCCGAGCTGTCGTAACCGATCCGGCCGGGCTGCGGGTTCACCGCGACGTCGCGACCATTACAGTAGTACATGACCGGCGGGCTGGGGAAGATGTTGCCGAAGTACGAGCCCTCCTGTTGGGGGTACGTGCCATTCAGGCCCCAGCCGATCTGCGGCTGGCGGTCGCTGTCGGCGACGATCCAGAGCGGGACGTGCACGCCGGCCGTGTTGATGTGGGCGAGCATGCAGGCCGAGATCCACTCCTGGCAGTCGCTGTCGCAGGAGCCGGTCTCCCACCCTGGCCCGACCCCGATCGCGCCGGTGAACGTGTACGACGTGCCGTACTGATCCTTCTTGGTGATCGAGTGCCCGGCGGGCAGCGCGCACATCACCAGGTAGCTGACGGTGGTCCGCCCCGCCGGGGTCGTCAT
>JAYVSF010000650.1:0-7692 GCA_043775605.1 Myxococcales bacterium | reverse complement strand
GGAGCGCTGGATGCCGGCGCTTTCTTCAGGTATGGCCACCCGTGCCCGCCCCGACGAACCTTCGTGACCGGCGCCCCGCTTATGCGAAAGTAGGGCTAGTGAGCCTTGGCGAACGTTCAACAATGACTCTGGGTGTGTGGGGTCACGGGGGAAGCTCGGGGGAAGCTCGGGGTCTGCCGGGGTCTGCCTTCCTCCGTCGGGCGGCCATGGCAATGCCGTAAGGTGCCTGTCCGGCCCTGGTCGGCGGTAGCCGCAACGGGGTCCCGCCGTCGGGCGGCGTCGACCAGGGCGCCGTGTACTTCGGCCACCCAGCGATCGCATCGGGGTCTTGCCCGTCACCCGGACCACCGCCGACCGCTTCGGCCGGATCGCAGCCGCGCTCCGCAAGGCCGGCACGCCGGTCCCGAGCACCGACATCTGGTTCGCCGCGCACGCGTTCGAGAGCAGCGCGGAGCTCCTCTCGTTCGACGCCCACTTCGCCGCCGTCCCCGGCCTGGTCTGGAAGCACCTGACCTGACGCGGGTGGCCGCGAGCGGGGGCTACTCGGCGTCGGCGGGCAAGGGCGGCATGGCGGGGAGGACGAGGGTGGTGGTGGGATCCTTGGGGGTGGCCGCGAGGGTGAGCGGGGTGCAGACGGCGAGGAGCTTGTCGAGGTTGCGCATGACGCGCTCCATGAGCTGGGGGTCGGTGATGGCGCCGGTGAAGGGGATGGCGCACAGGCTGTAGTCGCCGGGCAGGATCTCCGCGAACTTGGGGTCGCCGGCGCCGAGCCAGAACGACATGCCGGCGGCGATGCCGACGTCGACGGCGGCGCCGGGTGTGGCCTCGACGCCGGCCCGGGCCAGGAACAGGTTGGAGACGTCGAGGCCGGTGCGGGCGTTGACGGTGCCGTGGAACAGGAAGACCTGGGCGCCGTCAACGCGGGCGCCGTCCGCGGGCTGGCAGTGGACGGTGAGCGTGAGGTCCCCGGCCGGGATGTCGACCGAGCCATCGACCTGCTTGCCCTCGACGACGTCGACGGCGCGGCCGCCGCTCGAGGCCTTCATCATGCCCATGTTCATGGCCAGGATCCGGGTCGGCCCGGCCGGCAGCTTGTCGAACACGAACGCGCCGTCGGCGCCGGCCGACACGAACACGGCCTGGCCGCTCGAGCCGGTCGGCGACGCGCTGATGGTGGCGCCGGCCACCGGTCCGCCCTTGCGGGTCACGTTGCCGGCGACCGAGCCGTAGCCGCGGATGGTCAGGACCACGCCGCGGACGTCGTCTTTGCCGGCCGGGATCACGATCGCGACCGACCGCCCGCGATCGGTGTGCTCGGCCAGCATCGAGCCGCCCGAGCGCGACGCGCCGACCACCACGAACTCGCCGCGGGCGTCGGTGGTGACCTGGCGGATGCCGGGCTGCGGCTGACCGTCGTCGCCGCCGCCAACCTGCTTGCCGTCGCCGAACAGGAGTTGGCCCATCATGACGCGCGCGCCCTCGACCGGCGCGCCCTTGCCGTCGACGACCTTGCCCGCGACCTTGCGGCCGGGCCGGACCGTGATCTCGCCGAGGTCGACGGTCTTGCCGGCGGCCACCACCACGTCCTTGCGCACCACCTCGGCGAACTCGCTGCCGCTGACCCGGACGTCGTAGGTCGCGGGCGGCAGTTCGCTCAACGCGAAGTGGCCGTCCTTGGTCGAGGTCCGGTGCGACCAGCCGGCGGTGATCGTGGCCGTCGCCGGCGCGCCGCCGGCCTCCAGCACGATCGTGCCGGTGACACCGCCCGGCGACGGCAGGACCATGCGGACGTCCTTGTCGCCGACCTTGGCCACGGTGCCGGCCCGGGCACCGACCTGGCGGACGCCGCCGCTGTCCTTGGTCGCGAACAGGCGGTAGTTGCCGGTCTCGAGTCCGTGCAGGACGAAGCGGCCGTCGCCGTCGGTGGTCGCGGTGTCGCCGCTGGCCAGCACCCAGTCGTTGTCGCCGCGCTCGCCCGACAGGTAGTCGGGTTCGGCCTTGACCTCGGCCTCGGCCACCGGCTCGCCGCCGGAGTCGACGACCAGGCCGGCGATGGTGCCGGTGCGATCGAGCACCAGCTTGACGTCCTTCTTCTCGGCCACGCCGGCGAGATCGATCGCGACCGCCTCTGACGCCGCGTCGTCCGACATCGCCCGCAGCTTGAACGCGCGACGGGGCAGGGTGCGGAGCTCGAAGCGGCCCTGGGCGTCGGCGGCGGCCTGACGGTAGACCATGTCGATCGACCAGCGGTCCGACGACAGCCGGACCGAGGCGTCGGGCACCGGCGCGCCGGCGCCATCGACGACCACGCCGGCGATCATCGCCGCGGTCGGCATCACGATCTCGACGCCGGTGGTCGCGACCTCGCCGCTGACCGTGATCGGCTTGGTCGACGCCGGCGCGTGGTCGTCGTCCTTGGCGAACAGGATCCACGAGCCGGCGGCCAGCGCCGGGATCGTGAAGCCGCCGTCGTTAGCCGAGGTCACCGCCTGCTGCTCGCCGCCGCCTTGCAGCCAGGCATTGGCGGCGTCGACCGCCCAGATCCGGGCGCCGGCCACCGGCTGGTGCTGCTCGTCGACGACCCGGCCGCTGACCGCCGCGCCGTGGGCCAGCGCGAGCTCGACGTGGACCAGCGTCTCGCCCTTGCTGATGCGGGCGATGCCGTTGCCCGGGCTGAAGCCGGTGGCGGTGACCGCGAACCGGGTGACGCCGGCGGCCACCGCGCGGAAGCGGGCCACGCCGTCGGCGCCGGTCTGGTCCTCGGCGTCGAGTTCGCCCTCGCTCTCATCGTCGCCGAGCAACATGACCCGGGCGCCAGCCACCGGCTGCTTGCCGGCGCCGTCGGTGACCGCGACCTCGAGGGTCGCGCCCTGGCGCAGGCGGATCACGACCGGCTCCTGCGACGAGCCCTTGGCGCTGACCGGCCCGCCCAGCTTGTCGCCGCTGCGCGCGGTCAACGCGTAGGTCCGGGCCAGCAGCTTGTCGAAGCTGAACTCGCCGGTCGCGCTGGTGGTCGCGATCCGCGGCGGGCTCGACGAGATCCGCACCACCGCCCCGGCCACCGCCTGGTCGTGCTCGTCGAGGACCTGGCCCTCGAGCGCGAAGCTGCCGGTCGGATCGGTCTCGTGGGCGAGGCGCGGCATCGCGCTGCCGGCGCCTTGTTCGCCGCCCTGCGCCGGCGTCGGCGTCGCGCGCTCGGTGCGCGGCTTGGCCCACGGATCGGGCTCGGCCGCGATCGGCTTCGGCGGGTGGTGCCCGCGCGTGCGCATCCCGAACCAGTACCCGGCGAACCCGACGAGCACGGCGATGACGGCGAGCACGGCGACCCTGCGCTGCATGGCCCAAGGCCTAGCACGACCGCGCCGACCGGCGACGATCGTCGACGCTGCGACCGACTGCGACCGGCCGCGACCGAGGCGCCGCCCGTGCGGCTGGGCTGCCCGAACGCTGTGCCAGTTGCCTCGTCCGGGGCGGTCCCCGTCGGCGTCCCTCGCTCATCCTGGCGGTCCGGCGGCGCGCACCTCAACGACTCGTGAGATAGGCTCGACGCGTCATGCTCCGCCGCCTACAAGTCCGGGGATTCAAGTCCCTCGCCGACGTCGAATTGCACTTGGGCCGGCTCGTCGTCATCTTCGGTCCCAACGCCGTCGGCAAGAGCAATCTGCTCGAGGCCATCACGCTGCTGTCCCGGCTCGTTGTCGAGAGAACCCTCAGCGACGCGTTCGCGCCACCCCTGCGCGGCTATCCGCTTGAAGCCTTCTCGCTGCCCACAGGAGGGATGCCGGAGCTGCTGGGCCGCGATGAGGTCTCCCTGTCGCTGGAGGCGGAGGTCGAGCCTGGCGCGAAGAAGCCGAGCCTGCGCTACCGCGTCGGGGTCGTGGCCCGGCCAAGATCGGGCGAGATGTCGGTCAACGACGAGTTGCTCGCGCGGCAGAACAAGCGCGGCGAGGACGAGAAGTACCCGCGCATCGAGCGCGTGGAGGACAAGTTGCTCGTCCGGCGTCGCGACAAGCAGGGCCACCCCGTCGAAGAGCCGCTCGGCCTTCACCACACCGTCGCGTCAAACACCCGGTTCTCCGGGGCCCGGTACCCTGACTTCGACGACCTCCGCAATGAGCTTGCAGGCTGGCGCCACTACTACCTGGATCCGGCCGTGGCGATGCGGCAACCGCAACCACCGCGCGAAGTGTCGGACATCGGATCGAGCGGCGAGTACCTCGCCCCGTACCTGTTCCGCCTCAAGGGCAGGCGTGACCAGCGTTTCCAGAGCGTGCGGCGTGCGTTGCAGGCGGCGATTCCGACGATCGAACAACTCGACGTCGAACTCGATCGCGAGCGAGGAACGCTCGATCTCCAGATCCAGCAACAGCAGCGCTTGTATTCATCGCGCGTACTGTCGGAGGGAACGCTCCGTATCCTGTCGCTCTGCGCGATCTCCGCGAATCCATGGCCCGAGTCGCTGGTGGCCTTCGAGGAACCTGAGAACGGTGTCCATCCCGCACGCATCGGGCTGATCGCGGATCTGCTGTGGCGGCTCTCGTCGAGTCCGGGCCGACAGGTCGTCGTCACGACGCACTCGCCAACGTTTCTATCCGAGATGTTCAGGCGAGGGCGCGAGCAGCCAGATGTGTTGCGCGTCGTGCGCTGTCTCGAGCGAGGTGGAGTCACTGAGCTCGCTCCGTTCGATGACCCGGGGCCGCTCCTTCAAGACCTCGAGGTCCGTGAAGCGCTGGCGTCGAAGGATGACGCTACCCTCCTGCTGACCCTGATGGAGAGGAACTGGTTGTGAGCGGCGCGGCGCCAGGGCGGATCTCGGTCTTCTGTGAGGATCGCGGTCACGAGCTGTTCCTGCGTGCGCTGATCCGCCGTCTCGCCGCGGAGGCGGCGGTCGACGTCGAACTCGAGTTCCGCAACTCATCTGGCGGGCTCGGGCACGCGGTCTCGAACTTCAAGCTCTACCAGCAGCTCATGAAGAGGGGGCGCATCGTCGGGACGCCGGATGTGCTGCTGGTGGTCGTCGACGGCAACGATCTCGGATGGCAGGCCCGCCGCCACGAGCTGACGCGAATCATCGACTCGACGGTGTTTCCGGTCTTCGTGGTCGGTTGTCCGGATCCCTACGTCGAGCGCTGGTGCTTGCTCGAGCCCCAAGCGCTGGAGGCTGTCGGCGCGGTGCCCCCATCAGGCAAGGCGGTCTACAGGACCGGGCGGCGCGCGGTCTTCAAGAAGCAGTTGAAGGAGGCACTCGCGGACGGGGGCGTGATCGTCTTGACCGACGAGATGGAGGTCGCGCCCGAGATCGTCGCCGTGATGAACCTGAAGGCTGGTGCGATCCGGGATCCTTCGTTGAAGGCGTTGGTGGGCGACCTGCGCGCCGCCCTGCGTGCGCTGCGCGCGCCGCGGTCCTGAGCGACACCTGCGACCGACTGCGACCGGCCGCGACCGGGTCAGGGCTTGCTGAGGAACGGATAGCGCCAGTCGGTGGCGGGCACGAACGTCTCCTTGATCGTCCGGGCCGCGGTGAAGCGCAGCAGGTTGAGCGCCGAGCCGGCCTTGTCGTCGGTGCCCGAGGCCCGGGCGCCGCCGAACGGCTGCTGGCCGACCACCGCGCCGGTCGGCTTGTCGTTGATGTAGAAGTTGCCGGCGGCGTGGCGCAGGCGGTGGGTGGCCTCGACGATCGCGGTCCGCTCGCGCGCGAACACCGCGCCGGTCAGCGCGTACGGCGACGTCCGGTCGACCAGGTCGAGCACGTCGGACCACGCGTGATCGGGATAGACGTGGAGGGTCACGATCGGCCCGAACAGCTCGTCGCGCATCAGCCGCACGCCGGGATCCTCGGTGACGAGCAAGGTCGGCCGCACGAACCAGCCGACTCGGTCGTCGCAGTCGCCGCCGGCCGCGACCCGCATCCCCGGCGTCGCCCGGGCCTCCGCGATCGCCGCCGCGTGGCGATCGAACGCGCCCTGCTTGATCACCGCGCCGACGAAGTTCGACAGATCGCGGACGTCGCCCATCGGCAGGCTGTCGATGGTCGCGACCAGCTCCTCGGCGATCGCCCGCCAGAGGCTCTCGGGCAGGTACACCCGCGACGCCGCCGAGCACTTCTGGCCCTGGTACTCGTAGCCGCCGCGCACGATCGCGGTCAGCACCGCGCGCGGGTCGGCCGACGGGTGGGCGACGATGAAGTCCTTGCCGCCGGTCTCGCCGACCAGCCGCGGGTAGCTCTTGTAGTGCGCGAGGTTGCCGGCGACCTGCTTCCACAGGCTGCGGAACACCTCGGTCGAGCCGGTGAAGTGGATCGCGCCGAGATCGCGGTGGCCGACGGCGACAGGTGCGAGCTCGTGGCCGTGGCCGGGCACGAAGTTGATCACGCCCGGGGGCAGCCCGGCCTCCTCGAGCAGGAGCATGATCTGCCAGGCCGCCAGCATCTGGCTCTCGGCCGGCTTCCACACCACCGTGTTGCCCATCAGCGCCGGCGCGGTCGGCAGGTTGCCGGCGATCGCGGTGAAGTTGAACGGCGTCAGCGCGAAGGTGAAGCCCTCGAGCGGCCGCAGGTCGGTCATGTTCCAGACCCCGGGCGCCGACACCGGCTGCTGGCCGTAGAGCTGGGCCGCGAACGCCACGTTCCAGCGCAGGAAGTCGATCAGCTCGCACGCCGAGTCGATCTCGGCCTGGTGCGCTGTCTTCGACTGGCCGAGCATGGTCGCGGCGTTCATCCGCATCCGCCACGGTCCGGCCAGCAGCTCGGCAGCGCGCAGGAACACTGCCGCGCGCGCCTCCCAGCGCATGGTCTCCCATTCACGCCGGGCGTCGGTCGCCGCCGCGATCGCGCGCTCGATCATTGGCGGCTCGGCCAGGTGGAAGCGGGCCAGCACGTGCTGGTGATCGTGCGGCATCACCACCGGCGCGAGCCGACCGGTGGTCACCCGCGCGCCGCCGATGACCGCGGGGATCTCGAGCTCCTCGCCCGCCATCCGCGCCAACTCGGCCTCGAGTCGGGCTCGCTCGGGGCTGCCCGGCGCGTAGCCCAGGATCGGCTCGTTGACGGGCGTCGGGACCGCAACCACGGCGTCGTGCATGGTGCCCGCATTCTTTCACGAAGCGGTACAGTGTCCATCGATGTACCCGGCCATCGTCGACCGTGACAGCGCGCGCGGGCTCGCCGCGGTGCTGGTCGCGCTGGTGCTGGGCGGCTGCGTGACCACCGACGAACCGGACGGTGCCGGGCCCGCCGACGTCGACGAGGCGCTCGCCGGCTGCGGCGGCGCGATGGCCGACCCCGCGGTCTACGAGGCGCTGCCGCTGATCGTCGCCCCGCCGGCGGTCTTCACCCTGGCCTTCCTCGACATCGGCCAGGGCGACAGCGCGGTGCTGCGCACGCCGTCGGGCTGCGCGGTGCTGTTCGACGGCGCCCCGAGCGGGGCCGGCACGGTGATCAAGTCCAACCTGGCGGCGCTCGGCATCACCCACCTCGACGCCGCGGTCCTGTCGCACTACCACGCCGATCACCTCGGCTCGCTCGACGACGTCGAGCGCGGCGCCGACGGCGTGCCGATCGACGTGGTCTACGATCGCGGCGGCGCCTACACCACCGGCGTCTACGATCAGTACGCGGCCCAGTTCGCCGGCCGGCGGATCACCGCCACCCTCGGTCAGGTCATCGACCTGTGCGGCGAGGTCACGCTGGTGGTG
>JAYVSF010000649.1:0-4175 GCA_043775605.1 Myxococcales bacterium | reverse complement strand
CCGCACACCAGGTCGAGCGTCGCGCGCCAGGTGGTCGTGGTCGGCCAGGCCACCGTCAGCGGCAGCACGTTGCCGGCCCGCATCACCTGGCGGACGTCGACCCAGCCGGTGCCGTCGAGGTCGACGGTCGCGGCCGGCACCGTGAGCGCCGCGCCGCCGTTGGTGCTGATCTGGAAGACCGCCCGAGGGATCGCCTTGGTCACCGCGTTGGGCGCCAGGTTCATCACCCACTCGGCGCGATCGATGATGAACGCGAGGTGGCCGGCGAAGTTCTGGCCCGGCAAGAGCGCGCCGAGCTGATCGGTCCAGCGCATCATGTAGGGCCCGTTGTACGAGCTCGTGATGATGTCGTAGAGGTGGCCGTAGTAGGCGCGCGATCGCTCGGGCACCGCGATCAGCTTGGCCAGGTCGCCGCTGCCGACCACGGGGCCGCGCGAGCCGCCGAGGAAGTCGAGGTCGTGCGGGAAGTACAGCGCCCGGCCGTCGTCGGGCCGGAGATAGAAGTCGGCGTTGTGCTGACTGCCGGCCGAGTAGTTGTCGACGGCGCCGCTCAAGGTGCCGATCGCGAACGCCCGCAGCCACTGATCGACGTCGATGACTGTGGCGACCTGGCTGTCGAACGCGGCGCCGCTCTGGCCGAAGACCTTGGCGAAGCGGATGAGCCCGCGGTAGTCGTCGCGCCAGCGGTTGTTCTTGTTGATGAACGACAGCCGGTAGGCCTCCTCGTCGTCGCCGAGCCCGCGGATCGCGGTGCCGACCACCGAGTCGGGCGCCGGCAGCTTGTTGCCGGTCGGGGTGCCGCTGTCGGTGGTGGTCGGGTAGTAGATGAGCTCGTACTCGAACAGCGTGCCGTCGTTGCCGTGATCGAACTGGAAGTCGAGCATCTGGCTGCCGAAGCGCGCGAGCTGGAGGTGGGCCGCGCCGACGATGTCCGCGCGCGGCGGCAGGATCTTGATCAGATCGTCGTACTGGCTCGGCACCGCACCGGCGTGGTTCATGGCCTGGAAGAACAGCAGCTCGCGCTGGCCGTAGCCGACGCCCTGCGAGCGATCGACGAGCACGCCCCGCAGGATGCCGCGGAACGGCTGGTCGGCAGGGAAGCTGAGGCCGAAGCCGATGCGCTGGGTGACCGGCCGGCCGCGCTCGCTGCCCTTGAGCCGCACGCCGACGTCGTAGGTGACCTCGCGCTCGTCGTAGATGACGGTGGCGCCGACCGGATCGTTGCTCATGAGGTTCTTGCCGTCGAACAGCCAGGCGGCGTCAGCCGGGGTCATGATGACGCGCAGGTTGTGGAGGCCGTTGGTCGCGGCCAGACCGTCGTCGACCTTCCACAGCGCGCGCGACGCCGGCCCGGCGGCCGGGAAGCTCGTCGCCGCGCCGCGCGCGTCCTGGCCGGTGATCCAGAACTGCACCACCGACGCCGCCGACCGGCCCGGCACCATCGCCGAGTATCGACCGCCGCCGCCGTCGGTCATGGCCACCCGCTGGGCGGCGCCTCCGTCGGCTGCGGTCCACAGGGTCAGGCCGGTGACGCCGTCGGGATCGGCGGCGGTCACCGACACCTCGACTGGCTCGCCGGCCGCGGGCACCGCCGGCGTGTGGCGGAGATCGCGATAGGTCGGCCCGAGGTTGGCGGCGGCGCGGCTGTTGGCGGCGCCCGGGGTGCCGGGCTGGCCGGGGATGGTCAGCGCGGTCGTGCGCGGCAGGCGGTCGAAGTACAGCCGTGTGTTGAGGAGGTTCACGCCGGCCTGCCAGCGGGCCCGCAGCGAGATGCGGTAGGTGCGGCCGCTCGCGATGCGGTGGCTGCCGGTCAGCGTGGTCTCGAGGTGGTTGTGCATGTGCTCGGTGGCGCCGGTCGCGACCAGCCGCAGCACGTGGTTGGCCGGGTCGGTGGGATCGACGACGACCTCGCTGTGGCGGTGGTTGCCGAGCAGGCGGAAGGCCGCGCCGCCGGCCTCGAAGTTGCCGCCGTCGATCAGCTCGACCGGCGCGGTCGCGGGATCGACGACCACGCTGACGTCGTCGATCAGCACCACGCCAGCGTCGAGCAGGCCGATCACCAGCTCCTGCCACTGACCATCGGGCCCGACCGCGCTCGGCGCGGCCACGCCCTCGTAGGTGATGGTCTGCCAGGTCGCGGCCCGGGCCTGATCGCTGGCGGCCCAGGCCTCGGCGGCGCCGTGGTCGGCGCGCTCGTCCTTGAGCTCGAGGCTCGCGCCACCGCCGTCGGCCTCAGTCGGCCAGCGGCCACCGTCGCTGTAGCGGACGCCGTCGGCCGGGTTGCCGCAGGCGTCGAGCAGCACGAGGTTGTCGCCGCCGTCGGCGAGGCCGCCGGTGAACTCGCCGAGCACGGTCGCGGGCAGGCCGGGGTACGCGGCCTGGAAGCCGGCGACGTCGCTGGTGACGACGAGGTAGCCGCCGGCGGCGACGGTGGCGCCGGCCGGGATCTCGAAGGCCACGGCGTCGACCAGCTGCCAGCCGCCGAGATCGATCGGGGCCGCGCTGCGGTTGTGCAGCTCGATCCATTCGAGAGACGACTTGGTGATGGCGCCGTCGCCGGCGACCACCGGCGGCGCGTGGTAGAGGAGCTCGTCGATGACGACCTCGTCGTGATCGACGAAGACGTTGGCCGTGCCCGGGGTCGCGACGTCGGGGTAGCGCCAGTCGAGCGCCGGCGCGTGCCGGCCGCGCGGGACCGCGCCGACCCGGACACCGTCGAGGACGGCGCCACGATCGGCCGGGTACAGGAACAGCTTGTCGTCGGCGGCCGCGCCGAAGCCGAGCTCGGCCTGGCTCAGGAGCAAGAGCGCGCCCGGGGCCAGGGGCTGCACGGCCAGCACGTGCTCGCCGCCGGCGCTCGAGCGGATCACCAGGCCACCGACGTCGATCGCGGTGCCGCCGAGGTTGGCCAGCTCGACCCAGAAGCGGTCGGGATCGGCGCCGCCGAGCTCGTTGAACGCCAGCGCGCTGGGCGCGGCGCCGGGATCGGTGACCGTCATCGAAGCTCGCAGCCCGCCGTCGAAGCGGAGGTCGGCGTCGTTGGCGATCGCCTGGTGGACCTCGACCGCGAGCACGTGGTCGCCCGCGGTCAGGCCGTGACCGTCGACGGTGACCGGCGGCGAGGCGGTGGCGTCGCCGACGGGGGTGGCGGCCAGCGTGGTCGGCCCGACCGGCCCGGCCGGCATGCGGACCCGCAGGAGCTCGACGCCGTCGAGGTAGAAGATCGCGCCGTCGTCGACCAGGTGCTCGAGCCAGGTCTGGACCGCGGTCAGGCCATCGGCGACCTGGAGGTGGGTGCGGTAGTAGGTCGTGATCGGCCCACGCGCGATCGCGGTGGCGCCCGGCGGCGGGACGATCGGCCGCTTCGAACGGAACAGGACGTAGGTGTTGCTGGTGTTGGTGATCGACGGGTCGTCGAACCTGTCGGCCCAGACGTAGTGGGCGGCCGGCGCGAACTGGCCGGCGAGCGCGCCGCCCCACGGCCCGGCGTCGTTGCTGGCGACCGCCTGCGGCGCGGCCCAACTCGCCGCGGCGATCACGCCCTGGATCTGGGCCAACGCCGGCGGCAGATCGGTCAGGGCGCCGCCGGGTGACGCGCCGACCGGACCCAGCGTCCACTCGAAGGTCGTGGCGTCGGTCGCCAGCAGTGTGCCGTCCGGGAACGCGACCTGGCCGATCAGCATCTGCGGCCCGCCGCTGTCGCCGGGCGTCTCCCAGGCCGCGAGGTACAGGTACTCGTCGGCGGCGGCCATGAACGTCAGCGACTCGGCCGACGTCCAGTCACCGACCGCGTCGCGGCCGATCAGCCGCAGGCCGCTGCCATCGGCCTTGCCGGCGTAGACCGCGACGTAGTTGTCGGCGGTCACGGTCACGGTCGCGGTCATGGCTGGCGGCGGCCGATCGCTGGTGTAGAACGGCGCCGCGCCCTCGGCCCAGCTCGCGTCGTCGAAGCCATGCCCGGCCCAGCCGTTGCCTGGGGCGACGCCGGTGGCCTGGTAGCGCCAGCGGGCGCCGGTCGGCACGAGGGTGCGCGTGGTCGCCAGCGGGTGGGCCGCCGAGAAGTTCGCCGCACCCGGGGTGCCGCCGACGTGCGCGCTCGCGGTCCAGGCCTCGGCCGCCTCGCTCGCGCTGTCGGCGATCCGCTTGGCCAAGGACGCGCCCGAGCCGTCGGCGAT
>JAYVSF010000648.1:0-6326 GCA_043775605.1 Myxococcales bacterium | reverse complement strand
CGGCGGTCACGATCGGCGCCAGCACCACAACGCCCTCGCGATCGACCACCGCGACGAACGCGGCGTCGGCACCGGTGGCCGCGACCAGGCCGCGCCGGGTCGCGATCGTCTGCGAGAAGCGGCCGGCGACGACGGCCCGGCCACCGAGCGCACCGCGAGCGCCGCCGCCGGGCGTCGAGACGATCGCGGTGATGGTGTCGACATCGACGCCGCCGACCAGGGTCGCGCCCCGGACCGCGCCGTCGACGCCGAAGATCGCGACCAGGCCGTCGCTGGGCCCCGCGGTCTCCATCCGCCGCCCGGCGACGTCGATCTCGCCGCTGACCGTGCCGGCGATCGCGACCTCGCCGTCGGGTAGCGCGGCCACGCCGGCGCAGGTGTCCTCGAGCAGGCCGCCCCAGGTCCGGGCCCAAGTCAGCGCGCCGGCACCGTCGAGCACCGCGACGAAGCCGTCGCCGCCCACCGGATCGCCTTTGGGGCTGGCGAGATCGGTGTCGCCCAGCTCGGCGGTCCCGGTGAAGGTGCCGCCGATCGCGAGCCGGCCGTCGGTCAGCGCCGCCACGCCGGTCACCGCGTCGAAGCCGTCGCCGCCGACCCGGCCGATCGCCAGCAGGTGGCCGTCGCCGTCGAGCCGGGCCCAGAAGCCGTCGACGCCACCGGCGGCGGTCTCGGTCCGGCCGCCGATGCGCAAGGTGCCGGCGAACGCGCCGCCGAGCACGACCTGATCGCCGTCGAGCGTCAGCGCCCGCACCATCGCCCAGTGGGTGGCGCCGACGCTGACCGACCAGCGCACCGCGCCGTCCTCGCCGAGCCGGACCACCGCCGCGCCCGGCGTGCCGCGCAGGCCGTCGCGCAGCCCGAGTACGCCCGCCGCCGCCAGGGTCGCGCCGTCGATCTCGCCCTCGATCGCGACGACGGTCGCGACCCCGGTCGCGGTCGGTCCAGCCGCCAGCGCCCGCGGACGAGCGGGCAGGGGCCGACTCCACACGGTCGCACCGTCGACGCCGATCCGGCGGACGTCGCCGACGGCGCCGGTCGCGCCGACCTCGCTCGCGATCAGCACCGCGTCGCCCGCCACCGCCACCGCCGCGACCGGGCCCGCCGTCAGCCGATCGCCGCCGACGGACCAGCCGTGGTCAACCATCCCCGCGGCCCGGACCCCCGCCGACCCCGGGCAGCCGCTGCCGAAAACGACCGCGGCCGCAGCGCACCTCACGAGGGAGGTCCGCGACGGCCGTGAGCCACCAGCGCGATCAACCAGAGGCGGAGACAACGTCCTCGCCTCGGACGCGCCGTTCAGATCTTCTTGCCGGAGGCGCGCAGGTCCTTGACGATCGCGCCGAGCCCGCGCTTGTCGATCGTCCGCATCCCGCGAGCGGTGACGCGCAGGGTGATCCAGCGCTTCTCGTCTTCGAGCCAGAAGCGCTTGGTGACGAGGTTGAGCTCGAACCGCTTCTTGGTGTGGCGGTTGGAGTGGCTGACGTTGCAGCCCACGAGCGGCTTCTTACCGGTAACTTCCCACTCGCGTGACATGGCTTCCTCGGAGAGTGCAGGGAACCCAGCCCGTGGGGCCGGGGTCGGGGTCAGATCTTCGATTCCTTGAAGTCGACGTGCTTGCGCACGACCGGGTCGTACTTCTTCATCACCAGCTTGTCGGGAGTCCGCTTGCGGTTCTTCGACGTGGTGTAGAAGTAGCCGGTGTCCGCCGTTGAAACGAGCCGGATGAGCTCGCGGCCGGACTTGCCTTTCTTCGCCATGGCAGTTGCTCCGCAATCAGTAAAGGGATGGGCAGATTCGGCGGCAGGTCGACCGACGAAACGGCCCGACGTATTGCACAGGGTTTCCGGGATTACAAGCCCGCCACCCCCGCCGTGCGCGCGGTTCGCGCGGTGATCGTCGCGCCTCGCGTTGAGCTGGCATGGTCGCGAGATCGCCTGCGCCCGCGCCTCGGGGGCGCCCCCCGGCGGTCGGACCCCCGATCCGTGGGATCTTCAAGCGATCACGAATGGTTGCATACGGTCAGGTCCGCAACTTGACCACCCGGTGAACCCCGGGTACTCCCGGGCGGTGCAGGCACTCGGCAACTACGTCCACGGCGCCTTCGTCCCTCCCACCGGCGAGGTGCTGGTGTCGCGCAACCCCGCCGCGGATGGCGTGGTCGTGTTCGAGACCGCCTTCACGGTCGAGGCCGTCGCCGAGGCCACCGCCGCGGCCGCCGCCGCGCAGCCAGCCTGGGGCCGCCGCTCGATGGCTGACCGGTTCGTCGCGCTCACCCGCTGGCGGGACGCCATCGCCGCCCGCGCGCGCGATCTGGCCGACGCGATCGTGCTCGAGACCGGCAAGCTGCGGTCCGAGGCCCAGCAGGAGATCCAGACCGTGCTCGCGCGCTTCGACGTCGCCCGCGGCCTGGCCACCGCTGACCTGCGCGAGGGCCCGATCGCCGGCTCGGCCCACGAGCAGCTCCGCTACCACCCCCTCGGCGTGGTCGCGGTGGTCGGCCCCTACAACTATCCGATCCATCTGTGCCACGCCCACGTCGTGGTCGCGCTGCTCACCGGCAACGCGGTCGTGGTCAAGCCGTCCGACCTGACCCCGCTCACCGGCCAGCGCTACGCCGAGACCGCCCACGCCGCCGGCCTGCCGCCGGGCCTGTTCAACCTGGTCAACGGCACCGGCGCGGTCGGCGCGGCGCTGGTCGCCGACCCCCGGGTCAAGGGCCTGTGCTTCACCGGCAGCTACGCCGTCGGCCGCCTCATCCAGCAGGCCGCGCTCGACCGGCCCGAGCTGCTGGTCGCGCTCGAGATGGGCGGCAAGAACACCGTCATCGTCCTCGACGACGCGAGCATCCGCCAGGCCACCCACGAGATCGTCGTCGGCGGCTACCTGTCGGCCGGCCAGCGCTGCACCGCCACCGATCGCGTGCTGGTCCACCGCAAGGTCGCCGGCCCGCTGCTCGAGGCGCTCAAGGTCGCGGTGCCGCCCCTGCGCTTCGGCCACCCCGAGGATCCGACGAGCTTCGCCGGGCCGCTGGTGTCGGCCGCCGGGCGCGACCGGTTCGAGGCCACGATCGCCGCCGGCCTCGCCGCCGGCGCCGAGCCGCTGGTCGCCGGCGCCCGGCTGCCGGGCGGCTTCTACCGGACCGCGTCCTTGCACCTGCTGCCGGCCGGCTGCCACTGCGCCCCCGGCTACACCGACGTCGAGTCGTTCGGCCCCGACCTCGGCGTCGAGATCATCGAAGACGATGACGAGGCGATCGCGATCGTCAACGCCAGCCCGTACGGCTTCGCCAACGCGGTCTTCACCGGCTCCAGCGACCGCTTCGAGCGCTTCTACCGCGAGACCACCGCCGGCATCCTCAACCGCAACCGGTCGACGAATCTGGCGTCCCCGCGGCTGCCGTTCGGGGGCGCCGGCAAGAGCGGCAACTACCGCCCGGCCGGCTCGACCGCGCACCGCAACGTCGTGGTCCCGGTCGCGGTCCAGGACAACGTCATCGGCACGATCGCCACCCACCCGATGCTGGCCGATCACCTGCCCGCGCCCGATCTCGATCGGCTCGAGAGCCAGCACGCCGCCGAGGACGCCGCCGAGAGCGCGCGCACGCTGATCGACGATCCCCGGCCGCTGACCCTGCGTCGGCCCAAGGGCGGCAAGCTGCCGACGTCGGACTCGTGGCTGATCCGGCTCTACGCCGGCGATCGCGTGGTCAAGGACAAGAAGCCGGCGGTGTTCGATCACCTGCGCTCGGCCGGGCCGTGGTTCGTGTCGGTCGACGCCGAGCCGCTGGCCGTGCTCGACAGCATGAGCCAGACCGCGACGGTGTGCGGCGGCTTCGCCGAGGATCCGGTGGTCCAGGGCCTGATCGAGGGTAGCTTCGGCGACACCCTGACCAGCAACGACGACACCGCGCTGGGCGAGACCTGGGCCGCCGCCGAGTACGCCGCGACCCTGCGCCACCTGGTGCCGGGCCTGCCGCACGTGACCTTCACCGCCTCGGGCGCCGAGGCCAACGAGAAGGCGCTGGCGCTGTGCCGCATCCACGGCAAGCGGCCCGACGCCACCCGGGTCCTGGCCTTCGACGGCAGCTTCCACGGCCGCACGCTGCTGGCGCTGCACGCCACCCACTCGCCCTCGAAGCGCGCGCCGTTCGAGCTGGCCGGCTACGAGGCCACGTTCGCGCCGTTCCCGGTGTGGGACGACCCCGGCGACGAGCCGGCCGCGCCGTCAGGCTTCTATGCTGCCTGCGCCGCCGGCGATCTCGCCGAGCTGGCCGAGCGGTTCGGCGCCGCCAAGGAGGACAAGCTCTTGGCCGCCGAGGTCGCGAGCCTGGCCAAGGTCGACGCCGCGCTCCGCACCGGCGCGTACTTCGTCGTGGTCATCGAGCCGATGCAGTCCGAGGGCGGCGATCGCTACGCCAGCGAGCGCTTCTTCCGGGCCCTGCGCCTGCTGACCCGCCACCACGACGTGCCCCTGGTCTTCGACGAGGTCCAGGTCGGCTTCGGCCTCGGCGGCACGTTCGCGTGGCACACCCGATTCCGGCTGCTGACCAGCCGCGGCCAGCCCGATCATCCCGACGCGGTCTGCTTCGCCAAGCGCGCGCAGGTCGGCGTGGTGATGTCGCGGTTCGAGGATCCCGAGCCCGGCAGCGTCCACAACGCGTCGCTGGTCCGCGGCCGCATCCACGCCGAGATGATGTCGACCAGCCACGCCGCGACCCGCCTCGAGAAGCTGGTCCGGCCGCGGCTCGACGCGATCGCCCGCGCTTTCCCGCACCTGGTCGCCCACCCGCGGGCCTGCGGCTACGCGTTCGCGTTCGATCTGCCGACCGCCGCCCACCTCGACGCGTTCATCGGCCAGCGCTTCTGGCGCGGCGCGATCGTGTTCGCCGCCGGCACCCGCACCGCGCGCTACCGGCTCTCGGACACGTTCCTGGTCCGCGAGATCGATCTGCTGTTCGACGCGGTCCGGCGCTCGCTGTCGTGGCTCGACGCCCACCCCGGGCAGAAGCCGCCGGAGTGGGAAGACATCCTCGAGCCGGCGCCGGTGCTGCCGCAGCCGGTGCCCGCCGACGTCGAGTTCCGCTCGGTGCCGCACACCGAGGCGATGGCGCTCTTGCCGGCGATCCTCGACATCGAGTACCAGGTCTACGAGCCGGCCCGGCGCACGCCGCCGGCCGAGATCCGGGCCGCGCTCGAGGACGGCGAGGGCTCGGTAGTGATCGCCGAGAAGCCGGCCGAGGGCGGGCCGCAGCTGGTCGGCTTCGCGCTCGGCGCGCCGCTCGAGCACGCCGCCAAGGTCGACGGCCCCACCGACGATCCGATGCTGGGCCGCGGCAACACGATGTACTCGGTGTCGGTCACGGTCGCGCCCGGCTTCCAGGGCTCGGGCATCGGCAAGAAGCTCAAGGAGCTGCAGCTGCGCGACGCCCGGGCGCGGGTCCGGTCCGACGGCGCGCCGCGCTACCAGCACGTCACCGGTCGCAACCGGGTCGGGCGCACCGCGCAGATGACCCACCTCAATCGCGTGTTCGGCGCCCACGTGGTGTCGATCCTCACCGGTCAGTACGAGGATCCCGAGGGCCAGGCCATCTACTACCGGATCCCGCTGCGCGGTCACGGCCCCGATCCCGAGCTGAGCTCGGCCGCGCTGGGGCGACGGCCGGCGGCTCCGGCCAGCGGTGCGGCGACCACGCTCGACGCGGCCAGCGGCTTGACCCGGGTCCTGGCCCACGCCCCCGCCAGCCTCGAGGCGGCGGTGACCGGCGGCCTGCTGTACGGGCCCGCGGTCAACAAGATCACGCTGATGAACTACGTGACGCCGGGCATGGTGCGGGCCCTCGAGTGGATCGGCGCGCTGGCGCCGGATCTGCCGCACATCTACCTGACGTCGTCGCGCGACGAGACCTTCGACAAGTCGATCCGGCTGCTGCGCACCCACCGCAAGCAGGCCGGGATCGCGATCGGCCTCGACGGCGGCTACCTCGGCCACACCGTCGCCAGCGCGCGCTCGCTGTCGGATCCGGCGGTCCACCGCGGCGGGCCCGGCCACTTCGCGTGGCCGCGCATCCCGCACCCGGCGGTGGTCGGCGCCGACGTCGCGCTGGCCGCGCTGCGGTCCACGATCGCGGACGCCGGCGGCGCCGAGCACGTGCTCGGCTTCTACTACGAGCTGTGCCAGGAGCGGACCGGGCGGGTGCTGCCGGGGGCGTTTGAGGATTTTGCCAAGTGCCGATAGGAAGGAAGCAAGACTTCTTTTTGTGAACAAAAAGAAGCAAAAAAACTTCATCCGTTTGTCTGGTGCCAAGGCAGCGGGCGGCACGGTATTGC
>JAYVSF010000647.1:0-8052 GCA_043775605.1 Myxococcales bacterium | reverse complement strand
GACCCGGGTCCTGGCCCGCCACGCGCTGCTCCACAACCTGTTCGACCTCGGCCGCGACGATCTACTGGTGAGCTGGTGGACCGGGCACGCGCGCTTCCTCGGCCAGAAGCCGCCGGGCCGCCTGACCGCGTGGCGCGGCGTGCGCCGGGTCCGCGAGGAGACCACCCGCGCCGGCTTCGACGAGCTGCTGGCGTCGCCGGAGGTCGCGGCGGTGACCGCGGCCTTGGTCCGTCGGACCCCGCTGACCCAGGTGCTGTCGTCGCACCCGGCGGCGCCACCGCTGCACTGGGAGGACGCCGCGTTCCTGCTGCGCGATCCTGAGCTTGCCCGCGCCATCGCCTACCACGTGTTCGGCCGCGGCGAGTCCCGGTTCGAACTGGCCGGGCCGTCGCGCCTGGCCGCGGCGTTCGAGCCCATGCTCGAGCGGTCACCGTCGGCCGCCGACGTCCGGGTGGTGGCCGCGTTCCTGGTCCACCTCGCCGGCTTGCTCGCGCTGGCCGAGAGCGGGATGTCGGAGCCCGGCGGCAAGAGCCCGCTGCTGACCGCGGTGCTCGGCGGCAGCGCCGGTCAACGGCCGCGCGGCCTGGTCACGTTCTGCGCGTTGCCCGACGCGCTGGCGGCGTGCGCGCCGATCCTGGCTCGGCCGCCGGGGCTCGACGGTGATCCGGCCTGGCATCGGCGCTGGCAAGCCCACCGGGCCCAGGTCCAGGAGCTGGTCGGCGCGCCGCTGATCGCCAGCCTCGCCGAGCGCCTGGCCCGACACCTCGGTGGTGGCGCCGTCGCGTCCCCGGCGACGCCCGCCGAGGCCACGCCCGCGCCCGCGCCGGCTTGACGATCGCCGCGCGGTCGACGATCGCGCTGGGTGTGGGCCCACGCTCGCGCCGACCCCAGGTTATGCTCGGGGACCCACGCATGGTCACCTCGTCGCCCACCGCCAAGACCTTCGCCGTCGAGGTCGCCCGCGCGTCCGCCTCGGTGCAGGAGGTCGCCCGCATCCTGGGCGCCGCCTTCCTCGACAAGCAGGAGATCATCCGGCTGATGCTGGTGTCGGCGATCGCCGGCGAGCACATGGTCATCGTCGGTCCGCCTGGCACCGCCAAGAGCGCGATGGTCGGGATGTTCGCCAAGCTGCTCGACGCCCGCTACTTCGAGTACCTGCTGACCCGGTTCACCGAGCCCAACGAGCTGTTCGGCCCGGTCGACATCGCCGCCTTCCGCGAGGGCCGCTACACCCGGCGCACCGAGCACATGTTGCCGCAGGCCGAGATCGTGTTCCTCGACGAGATCTTCAAGTCGAGCTCGGCGATCCTCAACTCGCTCCTGCACGTCATCAACGAGCGCAAGTTCGCCAACGGCCCGGTGGTCACCAAGGTCCCGCTGATCTCGCTGTTCGCGGCGTCGAACGAGGTGCCCAACGACGACAGCCTGGCGGCGATGTTCGATCGCTTCCTGATCCGCGTGCTGTCCGACAACCTCGACAGCTACCACTTCGGCGAGCTGATGCAGCGGGGCATTGCGCTCGAGGTCGCGCGCATGACCGGCAAGGACGACGCGCTGCGGCCGGTGCTGTCGTCGAAGGATCTGCGCGCGGTCCAGGCCTCGTTCGACCGCTTCATGGTCTTCCCCGACGAGTTCCTGGCCAAGTACAAGGGGCTCATCTTCCAGATCCGCAGCGAGGGCATCAGCGTGTCCGACCGGCGCGCGGTCAAGCTGCTCAAGCTGTTCGCGGCCTCCGCGGTGTTCGACGGCCGCATGCAGGTCCACGACGGCGACTTCTTCGTCCTTCGTCACATCTGGAACAACCTCGATCAGGTCGAGCTGCTCGAGGAGATCGTCAACCCGGTGGTCGACGCCTTCTTCCGCGATCGCCCGGCCGATCGCCGATTCATCGGGCCCCAGGCCTCGCTCGAGGATCTGCTGACCGAGCTCAACCTCATTCGCAACCTGCTCACCGCCGGGCCCGAGCTGTCCGACATCCAGATGTTCTCCCAGTTGAAGAACCTGTCCGAGATCAAGGCCGCGCTGACCGCGATGCCGGGCGACACCGCCAGCCGCATGGTGCGCGAGGTCGATCAGCTGCTCGAGACCGTGTTCGCGTCGTCGAAGTTCGGGCTCTAGCCATGACCGAGCCCGCCACCCCCGCCCGGGCGCCGCTCGCGGTCGCGATCTTCGACGACGTGGTCGCCGCCCGCGGCGAGCGCTTTCACATCCCCGGCCTCGAGGTCACGGTGTTCGCCCACGCCGACGACGCCGTCGATCAGTGCGGCCTGGCCGCGTTCGACGTCGTCTTCATGGACTACGCGATGGGCGCCGGCCACCGCACCGGGCAGGACGTGACCGCCGCGCTGCGCTCCGCCGGCTTCCGCGGCCGCATCATCGCGATCTCGAGCGACCCCGCCGCCAACGCCGCGATCCGCGCGGCCGGCGCCGACGACGCCCTGGCGACCAAGGCCCACCTCCGCAGCTACCTCGTCCACCTCGGCACCACCCGCCTCCCGCAGGTGTGAGCCGGCAGGTGTGAGCCGGGCCGGCAGGCGGGGCGTCAATACTCGCCCTGCTTGATCCACTCGCTGCCCGAACGTTCGATCCGCTGGGCTGCGGCAGCGATCATCCGATCGGCCCGCGCGGTGCCGTCGTGGAAGGCCGCGTGGAGCTCGTCCGCTGCGTTGTAGGGTCCACCGGCGATGTACTGGTAACCGCCCTCACGCCCGTCGTAAGGGACTCCGTTCGCGGGATCCTCGTACCTCTCGAAGAACCAGCGAACCATCGCGTCGACGGACTTCATCGCGTCCGCGTCCTTGGTGGGGGCGTTCCGCCAGTGGCTGGCGATCGTGGCCTCCTGCGCCACGTCGGTGTTCAGATCGGTCCGGTCGGGGCGGACCTCGTAGCTGGTCGCCGGGCCGCGGCCTCGTCGATCGATGAGACCGGCGTGAGCGAGATCCTGGAGATCACGTCGGGCTTGCCTCTCGCTGATCTTGGCTGCGCGCGCATATCGGTGGAGCGTGAACGTCTGACCGGGTCTCGCGCCCTTGATGAAATCGGCCTGGCGCTGAATGAGCACGGCCTCGCGAGGGGCTCGAAACATCCGCAGGCTCACGCCGCCCTGAGCGGCGGTCCAGATCGGCGTCCTTGCCCCCAACGTCCGGCACTCGGCGATCAGTCGCTGCGTGCCCATGCCGAGTTGCTCCATCAGGCCACGGACGAGGAACACGCGGGCGATGTCGGGATTGACCGGGTTCGAGACGTGCTCGGTGCGGAGGGTCTTGATCGTCCATCCCGCGGGGAGCTGGCCCGGGTTCTGGATCACGAGCGAGTCGGGATAGATCTCGACGCTGACCTCGCCGAGCCTGCCGTAGTCACGGTGGACGATGGCGTTCACCAGCCCCTCGCGCAGGGCGAAGCGGCCGTACGCCGGCCGGTCCGAACGCACGAGCGCGTCGCGATCGAACCGGCTGATCACTCCGGTGAGTTGCTCGATGATCGCGATCGTGCGATGGAGGATCGTGACCGCGGGTCCCTCGAGCAGAGTGTCCATCCCGATCGTGCCCTTGTGTGGCTGCGCGTACGACGTCACGCGCAGGGCCAGGTTGGGCGCCCACGCTCGCGGCCGGCGCGCGAACAGCGCGACACACGCGTTGGTGAGCCCGCCGGTCCGTAGCAGGTTCAGCGCGCGCAGCAGATCCTCATCGGCATCCGGGACCGCCGTGCCGAGGCGTCCCAGCTTGCCGACCTCGGTGCGCGTGCGCGCCAGCTCGTCGGCGTCGCAATCGGACAGCGTGAACGACGGCATGAGCTCGCGCTCCCAGCGTTCGAGCTGAACCGCATGACGCTCGACCAGCTCCGCGCTCTTGGCCGCGGTCGCACGCATCGTGTGGCCCGCGATCCGGATGAAGATCGCGCCGCCCAGCGAGTACGGCTTGTCGGCACCGGGCGGCACGTCGACCACGACGAGCGCTCGCTCGCTCGTTGCGTCGACCGCGACCGAAACCAGCGGTCGTGGCCGCAGGTGGCGCGCGATGTAGTCGTTCAGTTGCACCGCGCGGCGCTCGGCATCGGCGACGCCGACGGCTCGCCCGTCGTCGGTCACACCCCAGAGCAGCACCCCGCCTCGCTGGTTGAGCATCCCGCACACCGTCGTCGCGAGCGCGTCGAGGGGAGCCAACGGGCCCTTGAACTCGCACGTCTCCGACTCTCCCGCCGAGAGAATCCGGTCGATCTCGGCGCTCACGTCCGGCCTCGCTTGATCGTTGCCGCGATCGCCTGGACGTCCTCCAGCTTCGCCAGGTGCTTCTCCAGGACCTCGCGTTGCCGGAGGAACTGGGCGGTCACGAACAACCGGGCCTCGTCGTCGGACACGACCGTCTGAACCCAGTTGCCCGTGCGATCCGCGACCTGCACGATGTCGTGGCGCATGGCGGCCTCGTACAGATCGATCACCCGCAGGTCGGACAGGACGGACGTACTCTCGAACGGTACGCCGTCGAGAAGGACGAAGCTGGGCTTCGTCTTGTCCCGCATCGCCCGGAGCAGCGTCCGTGCGGTCACGACGTGCTGGTGGACGAGGAACCAGCGGGGCTTGTTGAGCTCGATGGCGAAGAGCGCCTCGCGGTGCGTGATCGACAGGTCCCCGGGAAGTTTCCCCGTTCCGTACCAGGGAAAGATGAGGCCGAGGAAGAGGTCGCAGTCCTTCACCGCGGCCAGACAGTTGTCCATCGCGGACAACCCAGGAGCGATCGGGACGGTCCCCTTGTGCGACATCAGCACGCGATAGCCGAAGCTCTCGAGCAGCGCGTAGACGGAGTCGAGGAGGTCCTCGCTGCCGTAGACCGACGACGAGACGAAGATCGTCACGCGTTGCGGCGCTGGAACTGACGCGCCCGGCGAGGTGGCCGCGGTCAGCTTCTTCGCCTTGCTGCGCGCGCGGGCCACGGCGGAGACTGTAGTCCATCCGGCCGGATCCGGCCAGATCCGGTCATGATGAAGTTTGACTCCTTGACGAACCCGGCAGGCTGCGTATCTTATTGATCGCACATCTGAAATATGATGTTGGCCAGATCCGGCCAGATCCGGCCAACCGGCGAGATGGCGACGCTTCGCCGAGATTGCCGCCCGGACGTCTGGCGTTGACGACCGTTCGTGGCGGTGCATCGACGGCCGCATCGTCACCCGTCCTCGGGGCACCGGCGGGAGGGCGCGGTGGCCGGGGCGAGGTACCATCGCCGCCGCCGTGCCCATCCCCGCCGACCGACGTCGATCGCACCTGGCCCGCGAGGTCGGGACGATGGCGCTGTCGTGCGTGCGGCTCGACAACCCGATGGCGCTGGTCCGGGCCGCGGCGTGGTCGAACTCGATGGCCAGGCTCGGCCTCCACCTGCCGCTGTTCTTGATCCACGACCTCGGGGTGCTGTTCACGATGCCGCGCGGCGCGGCCGGCTGGACCATCCGCAGCCGCGAGGATCACCTGGCCCGGGTCGCGACCCCGCCAGTGACCGGCGTGCTCGACGACTACCGCCGGCTGATCACCGACGTCTCGACGTCGGAGGTGGTCGAGAAGCTGGCCGGGATGCGGCTGCGCGACGAGCTGGTCGCGGTCCTGCTCACCCGCGTGCTGTCGGACGCGTTCCACCGCTGGCGCGATCGCGGCAAGGGCGCCGGTCGCGAGCCGATGCCGCTCGACCTCGGCATCTACGCCGACGTCGATCCGATCGAGCACTTCCGCGAGTTCGACCCGCGGCCGCTGTGGGGCCTGCTCGGTCACCTCGACGAGCAGTCGCGCCACATCTACACCTCGGTCGAGCTGATCGACCTCGACACCGTGCGCCTGCTCGGCATGTTCAAGGACGGCGCCGGCTCGGGCGACGCGCTCGGCGGCGCCATCGATCTGGTCGACCTGTTCGCGGCCCTGGGCTCGCCCGAGGCCCACGACGTCGCCCACTTCTCGCTCGAGCTGTTGCCCAGCGTGCTCGAGACTCGCCGGGCCTCGGGCGTCCAGACCTTCGCGGTCGATGGCTACGCGTCGATCGAGCGCAAGGGCAACGTCGACTCGCTGGTGCTGTCCGAGCTGGCCCACGATCGCGAGGTCTTCGAGCAGAAGGTCGTCGATCAGGAGCTGCTCTACTACGGCCGCGAGCGCGAGCGCGAGGACGAGCGCCGGCTGCAGTACATCCTGGTCGACTCGTCGGCGTCGATGCGCGGCCAGCGCCAGGTCTTCGCCCGCGGCCTGACCGTGGCCCTGCTCAAGAAGCTGGCCCTGCAGGGCGACGAGATCTGGCTGCGGTTCTTCGACTCGCGCCTGCACGAGACCATCAAGATCGCGCGCGCCGGCCAGGTGCCGGTGCCCTACCTGCTCGCGTTCAAGAGCGAGCGCGGCCGCAACTACGGCAAGGTCTTCCGCCAGCTCCTCGCCGAGCTGACCCGGGCCGCGCGCGAGGGCCGGCGGCGGGTCGTGCTCTACATCATCACCCACGGCCAGTGCCACCTGCCGACCGACGTCGTCACCGCCCTCGGTCAGCTCGCGTTCCTGTACGGCATCATCATCTCGCCGTCGACCGACGTCCTGCCGGACTTCGTGCCGCTGCTCCACCGCCACCAGATCGTCTTGCCCGACGCCTTCGTGTCGCGCACCGGCCGCCAGCGCCGCGCCCTCGACATCGTGTCCGACGCCACCGCCCGCCGCCGGGGCAAGTAGGGAACCCGATGGCCAAGCGCGCGTTCCACTCGATCGAGTCGGCGGCGGTCGCGGCCGAGCAAGCCATGGCCAACGGCCAGGTCCGCGACGCCGAGCGGGCCTACCGCGAGCTGCTGGCCCAGACCCACGTCGTCGACTACGAGTACGACGACTGGTTGCGGGCGCTGGCCGAGCTCTACCGTCAGCTCGGGCGGGCGCGCGACGCCGGCCATATCTACCTCTACCTGCACTACTTCGATCTGGCGCGGGCCTGCTTCGGCGACGAGCCGGCGCTGCGCGGCCGGCTGGCCGAGGTCGAGAAGCGCTGGCCCGAGGCGGCGGCCGCCTATGAGCAGGCCCGGCTGCCGGTCCACGCCGCGGTGGCGTGGGAGAAGGCCAAGCGGCCCGACAAGGCGCGCGAGGCCTGGGCCGCGCTGGTCGGCCACCCCGGGCTGCGCGACCGCGAGTACGAGCAGGCCCTGGTCCACTTCGACCTCGGCAACGCGATCGGCCACGACGCCGCCGGCGCGCCCGCCGCCCAGCGCGCCCTCGTCGAGGCCCAGCGCCGACTCGAGCAGGTCGCCGACGACTTCGAGATCAAGGGCGAGCTCGAGCGCGCGTTCGACTGCTACCAGATCCTGCTCAAGCTCGGGAAGGACTCGGGCCAGTTCGAGAACCTGGCCGAGGGCTACGTCAACTGCATCCGGGTGCTGCGTGAGGACAACCTCAAGTTCTACGTGCTGCAGTACTACGAGGACTTCATCCGCCTCGCGCTCGAACGGCAGGAGCTGCACGCGGCGGCGACGCTCTACCAGGAGGCGGCGGCCTACGCCCAGAAGACCGGGCTGCCGTACGACCGCCGCTACCAGTCGAAAAGCGGCGAGACCTGGCAGCGCTGCGCCGAGCACTACGCCACGACCGGCATGCCGGTCGAGATGGTCGAGAACGCGCTGCTGGCCGCGGCCCAGCAGTTCTCGGCGGTCGGCGATCACGTCAGCGTGCGCAAGGTGTTCGAGCGGCTGGCGGCGCTCGACCTGTCCGACCGGCAAAAGGCGCGGTTCGAGGCGATCGCCCGCCGCTACGGCGACGCGGTGACCGAGACCGTCGACGCCCCGGCCTTCCCCGACTACCTCAAGCAGCAGCACGCCTACGCCGACATCTGGTTCGTCGATCTGCTCGAGTGGGAGATGGGCGGCGATCCGCTGGCGGTGGCCCAGGCCGTGGTCGGCGACCTCCGCTATCCCAACGGCATCCGCCGGCGCGCGCTGGTGGTGATCCTCACCGTCGCCAACGCGGTGGCCAGCGGCGTGAGCGAGGCGACCGAGACCCTGGTGACCCTGGCCGAGCAGCTCGGCGTGCTGGTAGAGCTTCTCGATCGGCGCCAG
>JAYVSF010000646.1:0-17000 GCA_043775605.1 Myxococcales bacterium | reverse complement strand
TGCGCGTACCAGAACGCCAGCGGGGTGTCGTCGGTCATGCCCAGCCCGCCCAGGCACTGGATCGCGCGGTCGACGACGCGGCCGAGGGTGCGGGCGACGGTGAACTTGATGAGCGAGATCTCCTCGCGCGCGGCGTAGGCGCCGTCCTTCTCGATCTTCCAGGCGGCGTGCAGGACCATCAGCCGGGCGGCGTGGATCTCGGCGCGACTGTCGGCGATCCACTGCTGGACGATCTGCTTGGTGCCGAGCGGCTTGCCGGGGGAGAGCTCGCGGGTCGCGGCGTGCCGGCACATCAGCTCGAAGGCGCGCTCGCAGATGCCGATCCAGCGCATGCAGTGGTGGATACGGCCCGGGCCGAGCCGGTGCTGGGCGATGACGAAGCCCTGGCCCTCGCCGCCGAGCAGGTGATCGAGCGGGACCCGCGCGTCCTGGTAGCTGATCTCGGCGTGGCTGGCCCAGCCGCCGCCGCGGTGGCCCATGATCGACAGGTTGGTGATCAGCTCGAAGCCGGGCGTCGACGTCGGCACCAGGATCATGCTGGCGCGCGCGTGGGCCGCGGCCTCGGGGTTGGTGACCGCCATGCAGACCGCGAACGCCGCGCCGTCGGCGCCGGTGGTGAACCACTTGTGGCCGCGGATCACCCAGTCGTCGCCGTCCCGCTTCGCGGTGGTCCCCATCTGGGTCGGGTTCGAGCCGGCGAACTCGGGTTCGGTCATCGAGAAGCAGCTGCGGATCTCGCCCTTCACGAGCGGCGCCAGGAACCGCTCGCGCTGGGCCGGCGTGCCGTGCTCCATCAGCACCTCCATGTTGCCGACGTCGGGCGCCTGGCAGTTGAAGGCGTAGTGGCCGAGCGGAGTCCGGCCGAGCTCCTCGCTCATGTGGGCGAACTCGACCAGCGACAGGCCGGCGCCGCCGAACCGCTCGGGCACGTGCGCGGCCCACAGGCCGGTCTGGCGGGCCAGCTCGCGCTTGCCGGCGAGCACCGGCAGCATCGCGACGAAGCCGTGCCGGGCCAGCTCCGGCTCGAGCGGCAGCAGCTCCTTGGTGACGAAGTCGCGGATGGTGTGGCGGAGGGTGCGGACGCGTTCCGGCTCGGCGAAGTCCATGGCCGCCAGGCTACTCCCACCGGTACCTCGCCGCAGAGGCCCGCGCCCTGATAGCCTCGGATCATGTCGACACGGATCCCGGCCGTCCTCTTGGTCAGCACCGTCGCGCTCGCGGCCTGCGGCACCACCCCGTCCGCCGACCGTCGGGTCGATCTCCGGGCCGCGACCGGCGACCCCATGTCGGCCGCGGTCGGCGTCGCGATCGATCCCACCGGCGCGCGCTTCGTCTTCGACGAGCACGCCGGCCTCTACCGGTTCGCGGCCGGCGGCGCGCTCGAGCTGATCCTGCCGCTGGCGGCGATGCCCGATCCCGGCGTGGTCGTCCGGCCGCCGTTCACCGATCTGGTCGCGCTGGCCCCCGATCGCTTTGCGCTCACCGCGATCGGCGACGGCTACCTGCTCGATGTCGGGCGCCGGACCATGACCCGGTACTTCTGCTACCTGCCCGACGGCACCCCCGACGGCTACGATCAGCGCACCGACGCGGTCGCCTACGATCCGGTCGCCGAGCTGCTCTACGCCCAGCCCCGGACCTACGACGGCGCCGGCAACCTGGTGTCGTCACAGCTCGCCTCGTATGCGAGCGCGACCGGCGTCGACCTGAGCTGGCAGGGCGTGCCGACCGCGACTGCGGCCGGCGGCATGGTGGTGCTGCCCGACACCGGCCTCGTCCTCGGCGACGGCACCCGCCTGCTGCAGCCGGTCGCTGGCGAGCTCACCCTCGTCGACGATCTGGCGCGCTTCGGCGTCACCGGTATCACCGGGCTCGCGCTCGATCCGGCCGCTGGCACCTTGCTGGTGCTCGACGGTCCCGGCGCCGCCGTGGTCGAACTCGACCTCGCCGACCTCGGCCGCTGACCCGTCAGGCGCCGCCGCTGAGCGCGCGCGAGAGATCGATGGCGCCGACGAAGAGGATGGGTCGTGGCTGGCCCGGCGGTGTTCTGTTAGCCTGAACCATGAGCGCCGTCACCGTGACCAGGCGGCCGGGCACGGCCACTCTCGCCGACCTGCTCGCGCTGCCCGAGGAAGATCGGCGACGTCATGAGCTCATCGGTGGCGAGCTGGTGGAGCGTGGGGCGGCCACCGGACGCCACGGCGGCGCGCAGGGCCGCACCTTTCGCGTGCTCGGACCGTTCGACCGGCGGGGCGGTGGACCTCCTGACAGTCCGGGCGGCTGGATCTTCGCGACGGAGGCCGACATCTACTTCGACGACGCCAACACCTTGCGCCCCGACGTCGCAGGCTGGCGCCGCGAGCGCCTGCCCGCGCTCCCCGACGAGTTCCCGATCCGCGTGCTCCCTGACTGGACCTGCGAGGTCCTGTCGACCAACAAGCGCAACGACCTCGTCCGCAAGAAGCGCGTCTACCATCAGCACCAGGTGCCGCACTACTGGATCCTGGACCCCGCGACCGACACGATGCTGGTGTATCGCTGGTCGCTGGAGGGCTACATCGAGGTGCTCGCCGCGGAACGAGCTGACCGGGTGCGGGCCGAGCCGTTCGCGGCCCTCGAACTCGCCGTCGGCGTGCTGTTCGGCGACGACGACGCCCCTCCGTGATCGCATCCGCGGCCCGCCTCCCCAGCCTTCGGCGGCGCCAACCCCGCCGAAGCCGCCCGCCCGACGCCGTCACTTCGCGGGCGCGGGGGCGCGGGTGACCAGGACCGAGCAGGGGGCGTGGCGGACGACGGCGGCGGCGACGCTGCCGAGCAGGACCCGGCGGAGGCCGCGGCGACCGTGGGTACCGATGGCGACCAGATCGGCGTGCTCCGCGGTGGCGAGGTCGGTCACGACCTCGGCGGCCTCGCCGTGCAGCAGGCGGAAGCCGACGGTGCGTCCGGCCGCGGCCTCGTTGTTGACCAGCGCCTCGCCCCGGCTGCGCGGTGGATCGGACAGCGCCGACTCGAGGGCCAGGGTCGCGTGGCCGCGTTCGCCGAGGGCGGCCAGGCTCCAGCCGCCAGCCGGGTAGTGCCAGGCGTGGACGACGGTGACCCGGGCGGTCGGCGCGCTGGTGGCCTGGGCCTGGGCCAGGGCGCTCGCGGCCAGCGGCCCGAAGTCGCTCGCGACCAGCACGCTGGCGAACGGCGTGGCGCCATCGCCGCGTGCGACCAGCACGCTGACCGGCGCGTCGCGGACGATGCGCTCGGCCACGCTGCCGAGGAGGAAGCGCTTGATCCCGGTCCGGCCGTGGCTGCCGACCACGATCAGCTCGGCGCTGTGCGCGCGCGCGGCCGCGATCGTGATGTCGGCCGGGTCGCCGACCGCGCGCACCGAGTGGGCGGTGACGTCGGCGACCGCGGCCCGGGCCAGCAGCTCGGCCAGCAGCCGCTCCTCCTCGAGCTCGACGTCGGCGCGGAGCTGGCTCCAGGTCGCGACCGCCAGCTCGGGCTCGGGCGCGGCCGGCACCAGCTCGGCGGTGGTGTCGGCGCTGGCCACGATCAGCTCCATGTGCCGGGCTTTGGCGAGGGCGAGGGCGCGGGCGAACGCGGCCTCGGCCTGGACCGAGAAGTCAGTGGCGACGACGATGGCGGGCATGGACGGCTCCTGGCTCGAGCGTGGTCACGATCACCGTCGGTGCCAAGCGACCCTGTCGAGATGTGGTCGAGATGTGGTCGTCACGCCGGGTGCGACACAACGCCGCCCGCGCGAGCGACCCGCGAGTTTGTGAAACAAACTCATTGCCGTACAGGCGCTGCCGACGTTCCTCGTCGGCGAGCCGATCAACCAGAGGCTGGGAATCTGCAAAGGTTCACAGCCTCTGGGCCCGTGCGCGTCCGTGCGCGACCAGCCACGCCACCACCGCCACCATCGCCGCCAGCGCGGTCGCCGGCAACAGCCACGCCGCGGTCCGTAGCCGGAACAGGTCGCGCTCGAGCTCGGCGTTGGCGGTGACGACGATGCGCTGGAGCGCGACGTACACCCCGATCGCGACCGCGCTCATCAGCACCGCCACGCCCTGCGCGAGGTAGATCCGGCCGCGATGCGTGGTCGGCTCGGTCCCTTGCACCAGCAGGATCAGCAGCACCTGCAGCGAGATCAGAGTCCACAGGGTCGCCGCCATCACCTTGCCGGCGGTGTCGATGTCGCGATCCTGCAGGCCATCGAGCACCGTCAGCGCGTCCTGGACCTCGGCGGCCTGGGCCCGGTAGCGGTCGGGCAGGTGGGGCGCCAGCCTGTCGAGCGCCTTGACCCCGAACTGCTTGGCCGCGCTGGTCCGGTAGCGGTCGAGGAAGCCGCGGACCGCGCCCGAGCTCTTGCCCAGCTCGTACAGCGAGCGGGCCGCGCGGTGGGTCGCCATCGGCTCGCGGATGACCAGCTCGCCGGTCGGCAGGAACACCGCGGCCAGGCTCAGGCAGGTGCAGACGATCGCCAGGATCCCGGCGACGCGCATGGCGCGCAGGCTCGAGGAGGCCGCCACGGGGCTAGAACGCGGCCTGGTAGCTCGCGCCCAGCCAGACCTCGGGCGACGGCTGGCGCAACTTGGTGTTGGCGCGATCGTCGAGCCACAGGACCAGGTCGGCGCGCACCTGCAGCTGATCCTTCTTGCGCAGCTTGATCGCGGCGTCGACGAACGTAGCCAGCGACTCCTCGAGATACATGTTGTCGGTGACGTCCTCGTTGCGGTAGCGGACCCGGGCCCGCAGCCGGACGCCGGGCCGCGCGCGGTACGACGCGGTGGCGACCGCGACCACGTCCTGGCGGGCCGACGTCGGCGTATGGGTGTCGTCGAGCACCGCGTGCTGGAGCTGGGCGATGAGGGTGGTCTTGCGATCGGGCGTCCAGCGGACGTGGCCGATGGTCGAGAGCTTGCTGCCGGTGCACGCGACCGGCTCGCCGTTCTGGTCGTCCTGGAACACGATCTCGTAGCACTGGTTGCTGCTCGACCGGCCGAGGTCCTTGTTCTGGTAGTGCACGCCGAGGCCGTAGCGCAGGCGCTCCGTGCCCGCGAGATCGCCGCGGACATCGAGATCGAGGCGGGGCACGTACTCGTAGACGCTGGACGCCTCGGTGTTGGCAAGCGCCCGCCACAGGTCGACCACCGTATGGATGGTGAGCCCGCCGTGGGTGCCGGTGTAACGGGCACGGACGCCGTGCTCGCCGCGGGCCCGCTGGCCCTCGAGCTCGTCGGCCGCGGCGATCGGCCCGGCGTACGGATTGACGAAGTTGGGGTCGTAGTAGCGCGCCGACAGCTCGAACTCGCGGTGGCGCACCGTGCGGGTGGTGCGCAGGATCACCGCCGGGCCGCCGCCACCCGTGATCGGCGAACCTGGCTTGCTGTCCTTGGGGATCTCGTCGAAAGAGTAGGTGGCCTCGCCGAAGTAGTCCCAGACCCCGCGGCCGGCGCCGACGTTGACGCCGATCGCGCCGAAGCGGTTGCCGGTCGGCACCTTCGACCACTCCTGGGTGTCGAGCTGGACGCCGTCGGGGGTGTCGATCAGCCACTGCTTGGTCGCGCCGTAGGCGGTGACGCCGACGTAGTCGCGCCGGCGGGCGTGGAAGGTGAGGTTGCCGCCGACCAGCGCCTCGGCATAGACGTCGGGCAGGGTCTGGTAGGTGTGCTCTGCGGTCGCCGTCAGCGGGTCACCGGCGGGGCGTACGAACACCGGCGGCGCGGCGCAGTTGGGGTCGCCGTCGTTGCGGGGGTCGGCGCAGATCGCGCGGTTGACCAGCTCGTACTGGTACAGCGAGCGCGCGGCGTAGCTGCCCCAGACGTAGGCCTGGACGTAGCCGGTGCCGGCGGCGAGGTGGTCGACGCCGGCGGCGACGCCGCGCAGGCCCTCGCTCCAGCGGAAGTCGGGCGTGATGTAGTGGAGGTCCGTGGTGCACGGCGAGCCGGCGAGCTCGCCGGTCGAGGTCCGGCAGCGCCGGGCCAGGGTGTCGTCGCGGCTGAGCTGATCGTCGAAGTAGATGCCGTTCGGCGTGTAGTCGGAGCTGTTGTCGAAGGTCAGGCGCTGGCCGAAGCCGATGCGGTAGCTGCCGGCGATCATCTCGAGCTCGTCGCCGTGGTAACGCACGTACAGCTTGGGCAGGTTGGGCCGGAGCGCGGCGGCGTCGGCGATGAGGCCGTCGCGGTTGGGGTCCCAGACCGGGGCGCCGATGCGCAGCCGGGTCAGGCTGCCGGCCAGGCCCGCGGTCAGCCGCCGGCCGACCATCACGCGGGCGCGGACCCCCATCGCCGGCACGCGATCGTCGCCGTTGGCGGCGCGGGTCGAGAGCTTGATCCAGCCGCGCGGGCGGTTGGCGCCGCGGTCGCGCGAGCGCACGACCAGGAACGGGGCGATCGCCAGCAGCTTCTGCTCGGTCAGCGCGCCGGCGCCGACCAGCGCCGCCGGATCGCCGACGAAGCCCTCGGTCGCGCGGTAGGCCAGGATCGCGTCGACGTCGTCGTAGGTCAGGTTGGGCAGCGAGTAGATCGCGTCGCGGTCGGCGCTGTCGAGGTCGACGCCGCGGGCCAGCAGCGTCCGCAAGATCTCGAAGGTCTCCGACGAGATCTGCGAGGCCGCCAGCAGGTCGTAGAGATCGTCCTCGGTCTCGACGTCGATGAACGCCTCGTAGGGCGTGGCGTGGGCCGGCGCCGGGTGACCGGCGGTCACCGCCAGCGTGGCGAAGAGGGAGCCACACAGAGCCACGGACGCCTTGGTCTTCATTCGCATGTCACCACCGTGCAGGCCGACCACATGCCGCGATCGGCGGCCTTGGCCTCGGCCTCGAGGGTCTCGAACTCGGTCCGCCGATCGGTACCGTTGGGCGGGATGTAGAGAACGCACGCGTAGCCGCGCTCGACCAGCAGCGAGTTGATCTCGGTGCCGTCGACCGAGACGTAGGCCAGCAGCCGGCTGAACCGGTCGGTGCACTGCTGGTCGTAGCGGAGCGTGACCTGGTGGCCGAGCACGAGGTCCTTGTTGAACAGCTTGGCCTCCTGGCCGAAGCAGTCGGTGGCGCCGTTGACCGACTCCGGCGTGTCCATCATCAGGTAGCGGATGCGATCGCCGGTGTCGAGATCGATGGTGTCGCCGTCGACGACGTTGGTGACCAGGCCGTGGGTCGGGCCGCACGGCGAGGTGGTGCCGTCGTCGCTGGCGCAGCCGGCGCCGAGGCCGGCGAACGCGACGGCGCAGGCCAGGCCGAGGCCGAGGCCGACCACGTCAGGCCGGGCGCCACCCGCCATCAGGGGCACTCGGGCGGGGTGTTGATCGCCCGCGGCGTGCCGAAGTCCATGCCGCCGTTGTAGCTGGTGACCGCGGCCGGGGCCGAGCACTGGGTGCCGTCGCTGTCGAGCATGATCGACTTGCCAGCCGTGGACGCCGCCCAGGTCACCATCGACAGCACCGCGCCGTCGATGCCGATCCGGAGGTTGCCGGTCGCGTTGGTCAGCGCGAACCCGAACGTGGCGTCGACCATCGGCAGCCCGCCGTTGGTGCCGGCGACCGCGTTGTGGGCGAACAGCGCGTAGCCACCGGCGGCCACCCGCACGCACGCCCCGCTGGCCGGGATGAGCGGTGTGCCCAGCGTGGTGGTGCCGGCCTGCAGGCCGTTGAGATCGACATCGGCGGTGGCCTTGACCTCGAACCACTCGCCCTGGGTGTCGGCCACCAGCTTCGAGTCGGGCATCCACTCGTTGATCGCGAGCTGGCCGGCCATCGGCTTGACGATCGCGCGCAGCATGTTGGTGCCGGCGTCGGTGCACATGCCGGTCGGGTTGACCGCGCACATCGCGTTGACCGCGCCCGGGGTGCCGAGATCGCCGGCGCCGTACGCGGTCGCGCCGTCGCAGAAGTTGGCGGCGACGTCGTTGTCGGTCG
This sequence comes from Myxococcales bacterium, assembly GCA_043775605.1. GTDB lineage: Bacteria > Myxococcota_A > Polyangia > Haliangiales > Haliangiaceae > UBA2376. Next base: position 9,092 of record JAYVSF010000646.1, on the reverse strand, counting down.
GCGACGTCAGCCCGGCGGTGAGCTGCAGCGACTTGCCGTTGCGCGAGCTGGTCCAGCTCATGCTGTCGAGGACGTCGGTGCCCATCATCAGCCGGACGTCGCCGGGCGAGGCCACGGTGCCGCTGACCATCGCGAAGGTGAACGTGCCGTCGACCCGCGGCAGCCCGCCGTTGACCATCATGTCGGTGTTGTGGCCGAACACGACGTAGGTGCCGGCGGTGACGCGCTTGCACATCGCCGCGTTGATCACGTTGGGCATCGCGGCGTCGCCGGCGCGGTCGAGGCCGACGCCGTTGAGATCGACGTCGCGGTTGATCAGCACCTCGAACCACTCGCCGACCGCGTCGGCGACCATCGCCGGGCCCGGCATGACCTCGGTGATCGTCATGTCGCCGGCGACCGGCGCCACCGTCGCCCGCATCATGTTGGTGTCGGGATCGAGGCACATGCCGGCCGAGGTGGTGCCGCAGGCGAGGTTGGCGGCGCCCGGGGTGCCGAGATCGCCAGCGCCGTACGGGGCGGTGGCGTCGCACAGGTTGGCGGCGACGTCGTTGTCGGCCGGCAGGCTGAACTGCGACGACAGCTGGATCGCCTTGCCGGCGCGCGAGCTGGTCCAGGTGACCTTGTCGAGCTCGGTGGCGCCCATCATCAGGCGGACGTCACCGGGCGCCGCCGCGGTGCCGCTGACCAGGGCGAAGTTGAAGACGCCGGCGACCGGCGGCAGCATGCCGTTCATCGCGGTGTCCATCGACGACCCGAACACCAGCCGGGTGCCGGCGGTGACCCGCTTGCAGTCGGGCGACGCCAGCACGACCGGGTTGGCGGTGTCGCCGGCGCGATCGAGGCCGAGATCGTTGATGTCGACGTCGCGGTTGACCAGGACCTCGAACCACTCGCCGACGCCGTCGGGCACCGCGTCGGGGTTGGGCATGACCTCGGTGATGGTGAGGTCGCCGGGCTGGGGCACGACGGTGTCGCGGGCGGTGCCGTGGTCGTTGCACTGGCCGGGGATGACGTTCATGCAGGCCGGGTTGGGCCCGCCCGGGGTGCCGAAGTTGGCCGGGGTGTACTCGTGGGCCGCGGCCTCGTCGGACTCGCACCAGTTGGCGGCGGCGTCGTTGAACTGGTAGTCGGGCGCGCGGCCGCCGTCGAGCGCGCGCGAGTGGCCGGAGCTGACCAGCTCGTAGGTGGCGTGGTCGATCTCGGTCGAGCCGCACATCAGCGTGAACTTGCCGCCGTCCTGGTTGAACAGGTCGCCGAGGTCGGCACCGTAGCCGTAGTCGGCGTAGGACGGGACCAGCGTCGGCAGGGTGTTGGCCAGCACCAGGTAGCTGCCAGCGGCGACCGTGGTCGCCCGCATGACGTGGGCCTTGCCGCTCGAGCCGTCGGGCCGGCTGTGGTTGACGACCACGCCCGCGAGATCGATGGCCGAGGTCGACGCGTTGTAGATCTCGACCCACTCCTTGCCCTCGTCGGCGCCGCTGCCGCCGGGCGGGGCGTCGGCGTCGGCGAAGACCTCGGTGACCACCAGGTCGCCGGCCAGGATGCCGGTGCAGGTCGTGCCACCGTCGTCGCCGGGACCGCAGCCGGCGGCGGCCGCGACGGCGCCGAGCGCGGCCAGGCCCCAGGTCGAAGCCCAGGTCGCCCGGACGACGGTGGGCAGGAGCGAGTCGTGGTCGGCGGTGCGGGGCATGGCGTCCTCTCGAGAGTCGGCGGGCGGGGCAGGGCGACGGGCGGCGGTCACGGGGCGGCGCTCACCGACGTGGTCGACGGCGGCGGCGGCAGGCCGGGGATCGGCGACAGCGTGAGCTGGGCGGCCCGATCGATGACGATCTGGAGCTGCTTCCGCTTGTTGTACTTGTTGATGTAGGAGGTCACCACGCCCTTCACGACGATGAACTCGCCCTTCCAGTCGGCGATCTGCGAGGCGGCGAAGACGTCCTTGTCGAAGAAGATGAGCGGGAACCGGCGGCCCAGCATCACCTTGGTCGGGCCGCGATCGCCGAGCCGGACGTCGGCGACCGCCGACAGCACCGTGACCTCCTTGCCCTCGAGCTGCTCGATCCGGGTGAGCGCGTCCCAGTGGTTGAGGACGATGAAGCTGGGGTCGGTGTCGGCCTGGCGTTGGAAGCGGGCCAGGAACTCGGCGCGCGCCGACCACCACGCGTAGCGCTCGGGGTAGTCGGGGTAGTGCTGCAACGCCGGGTCCCAGACCCCGCGGTGGGCGGCCTTGGCCTCGGCCTCGGCGGCGACGAACTCGTCGTGGAACCGGCGCGAGTAGCCGTACTTCATGAAGTACGGGCTCATGCCGGCCCGCACGCACTCGACGTTGTAGTTGACCCACACGCCGTTCTGCTGGACGAAGACGTAGGCCAGGTAGCGGTTGTAGAGGTCGCGGATCTCGCGGGGGTCGTCGCGCTCGACCCGGACCCGGACGTGCTCGTGGAAGAACTTCTTGGCGAACTCCTTGGCGGCGTCGCCGACCGGGGTCGCGGCCTTGACCGGGTGCTTGCCCGTCCGCTTGTCGGACAGGTACTCCTCGAAGTCGGTGTCGGCGCCGCGCCGGTCGTAGTCGTTCTTGAAGGTCTCCTCGGCGTCGAGGCCGACCAGGCGCAAGGACGAGTCGAGGCCGTCGACCCGGACGGTGTCGCCGTCGACGACCTTGGTCAGGGTGAACTCGCCGATGACCAGCCCGGGGGTGCCGAGCTTCTTCAGCGCGGCCTGGGCCTGCTGGCGCTGGTAGCGGGTGGTCGGCGGCGGCGGGCAGGCGCTGGTCGCCAGCACGGTGAACAGCGCGATCGCGAGCAGGGCGCCCTGGGTGATCGTGCGGCGCAGTCGCATCATGGGGTGCACCCGGGGTTGGGCTCGCCGGGCGAACCCTTGAAGTACTTCAGGCAGGCGCTCTGGTTGCAAGGGCCGAGGGTCACGGTCGGGTCGGCGCACCACTTGCTGGTGTCGTCGTTGGCGGCCGCGGTCACCGGCACGCCCCCGTAGGCGTAGGTGCCGTGGCCGGCCGGCGGTGGCTCGCCCTGGGGCGCCTCGAGCTGACCGGGGTCGGACAGCGCGGTGAACGTGATCTGGTCGATGTCGCCGCCGCACGAGAGCGCGATCGCGCCGCTGGTCGGCAGCCCCGGCGCAGTGCCCCAGCCGACGTCGACGTGGGCCGGTCGCCCGTCGTCGGCGAACTTGCCGACCACGGCGTACGCGCCGGCCGCGACCATCACCGGCCGGCGGATCAGCACGCGGTCGTGCTTGGAGCCGCCGACCGAGTCGATCGTGATAGCCAGGCCGTGCAGGTCCACGGTGCCGGCGCTGGCGTTGTAGAGCTCGAGCCACTGCCCGTCGGCGTCGGTGATGCTCGGGCCGCCGCGGACCTCGGTGACGACCAGGTCGCCGGCGCCGAGCTCGCCGCACACCAGCGGGTCGGCCGCGCGATCGCATCCGAGCATGGGCGCGAGCGCGAGCGACAGCGCAAGCCCATGCGCGATCAAGTGAATCCGTGGCACTGGTCCGGACTGTACCGTCGCCGCCCGGCCGGGTTCAACCGACTTTGCCGACGAGCGTGATCGGCGCGGCAGCGACAGGTCGTCACCGATTCGTCGGATTCGTGCACCGCGGGTGCCTCCGTGGCGTGGTTGCCGTCGGAGATCGGCCGCGGTATGAGGGCGCGGTGCAGCGGTCGCCCGAGCGTGCCGAGGTCGCCATCGTCGGCGGAGGCCTGGCCGGCCTGGCGACGGCGTGGGCGCTGGCCGAGCGCGGCGTCGGCGACGTGATCGTGCTCGAGCGCGGACCCGAGCTCGCGGCCCACGCCAGCGGTCGCAACGCGGCGATGTGCCGGGCCCTGGCCGAGGACGACGCCTGGACCGCGCTGACCGCGGCCGGCGCGGCGCTGTTGCGGACACCACCGGCGGGGCTGGCCGAGCGATCGCTGGTCGACGACCGCGGCGCGGCGCTGCTGACCCGCTCGCCGGCGACCCGGGCGGCGCTGATCGCGCGGGCCGAGCGCCACCAGATCCGCTGGCAGCCGCTCGCGCCGGGCCAGCTCGCCGGCTGGTCGGGGCTGACGGCGGTCATCGACGGGCTGTGGTTCCCCGACGACGGCGTGATCGATCTCGCGGCCCTGGTCGCCGGGCTGGTCGCCGGCGCGCGGCGGGCAGGGGTCCATCACCGCTGCGACGCCGAGGTCCACGCGATCGTCGCCGGAGATGACGGCGTCGAGCTCACCACCGCCGCCGGGCCGGTGCAGGCCCGGGTGGTGGTCAACGCCGCCGGGGCGTGGGTCGGCGAGCTCGCGACCCGGCTCGGTGTCGACGATCCCGGCTACCAGGCCCGGCTGCGCCACATCTTCGCGCTGGCGGCGACCGCGGCCGAGGGCGCCGCCGCCGACGCGCACGATCGGCCGATCGTCTGGGACGTCGACGAGCGCGAGTGGTACGTGCGGCCGGCCGGCGCCGAGATCTGGGCCTCGGCCTGCGACAGCGCGGTGGCGGCGCCCGGCGACGTCGCGCCGGTGACCACCGCGTTCGCCGAGTTGCGCGATCGCCTGCCGGCCGGGCTCGCCGACGGGGCGCTGCGCCGGATGTGGGCCTGCCAGCGGACCTTCGCGCCCGGCGGGGCGCCGGTGATCGCCCGCGATCGCGCGCGGCCGTGGCTGTGCTGGGTCGCGGGCCTCGGCGGCCACGGCGTCACCGCCAGCGTCGCGGTCGGCGAGCGTGCGGCCGCGGTCGTGCTCGACGCGCTCGCGAACGTCCGCGGCTAGCCACTGCGCTCGCTACAGCCGGACCGGCGCGACGGCCGGCATCATCACCGCCCGCCGGCACGGGCAGCGGGGCCACTGACCGCGCGGCGCGACCGGACAGGCCTCGCTGTTCGCGGCGACCGTGACGCCGACGGCGCGCAGCTGCTCGAGGGCGGCGAGCTGTTGCCAGCCGCCACGGGCCAGCAGGTCACAGCCGATCACCCCCTCGCCCGTCCTCGCGAAGCGACAGCTCATCGTCTCCTTATCGAGCAGGATCGTCGACGAGCGCAATCACCCGAGTCCGACGACAGAAGCCGCCCGAGGCCCGGACGCCGTCGATCTGCGGTCAGCGACCGTCGATCGTGCTGCGTGAACGGATCATTGCGGGGATGGACGCCGGATTAGCGCCGCTGCATCAGCACGCTGCCGAGCGAGTAGCCGGCGCCGAACGACGCCATTACCCCGTAGCTACCCGTGGGCAGGTCGTCGTGATAGCGCGAGAACGCGATCGCCGAGCCGGCCGACGCGGTGTTGGCCAGGTCATCGAGGATCAGCGGGGCCTCGAGGAAGGTCGGCGGGTGGCCGATCAGGCGCTGGGCGACCAGATCGTTCATGTTCTTGTTGGCCTGGTGCAGCCAGTAGCGCGCGATCTTGGCCGGCGCGATGCCGGCGGCGGTCAGGTGCTCGCTGATGAAGCGCGAGGCCATCGGCACCACGTCTTTGAACACCCGCCGGCCGTGCTGGTAGAACAGCTTGTCGTCGGCGAACTGGCGCGCGGGGTCGCAGCGGTTGAGGTAGCCGCCGTTGTTGCGGATGTTCGACGACCACTTGGCCTGGGCCCGGGTCGACAGGATCTCGAAGCTGCCGGGCGCGGCCTTGGCCACCGGCTCGACGACGATCGCGACCGCGGCGTCGCCGAAGATGAAGTGGCTGTCGCGGTCCCGCCAGTTGACGAAGCCCGAGATCAGCTCGGGCGTGACCGCAAGCGCGCAGGTCGCCTTGCCGAGCTGGATCGCCTCGCTGCACATCGTGATCGCCATCGTCGCCGACGAGCAGCCGAGCGCGATGTCGACGGCGTAGCCGCTGCCGCCGAGGGCGTCGAGGACCTCGATCCCGATCGACGGGTACAGCCGCTGGAGGTTGGAGGCGCCGAGCACCACCAGGTCGACCTGCTTGCCCTCGCGCCCGGCCTGGGCCAGCGCCCGCCGCGCGGCGTGGACCGCGAACTCGGCCTGGTACGACAGCTCGTCGTCGCGGCGATCGGGGATGTTGGGCACCATCCGCGCCGGATCGAGGATGCCGGTCTTGTCGAGCACGTACCGCTGCTTGATGCCGGAGGCCTTCTCGATGAACTCCGGCGTCGACTCCTTGATCGCCGTGCGGGAGCCGGCGGCGATCTCGTCGGCGTGGGCGGCGTTGTCGGCGCGGGCCCACGCGTTGAAACCCACGCACAGCTCGGCGTTGTCGAGCCGGGTCTCCGGGTGCCACACCCCGGAGCCCGTGATCGCGGTGCCCGTCGACGACCCGGTCGGCTGCATGGACGGTCAGGTTACACAGCGGCCTCGCCCCGTCAACGGCCGCCGGCGTGCGCCCGACTTGGTCCGACCAGGACGGGGCCCTCCCTCACAGGGTTGCCAAGAATCAACCCTGTGTCGTCGATCGATCGGGCCGGCACTGGAGTGCCGGTTCGATCCACATTCAACCCCGGCCCGAGCTGCGCTCGGAGCCTCACTTCACGCCCACCAGCTCGCGCAGCGCCGCGCGCAGCAGCGCCGACGACGGGTCCGAGGCCACCGCCATCTTGAGCTGGAGCAGCGCGGTCGCGCGATCGCCGACCCGGAGCGCGCCCTCGGCTCGCCGGTAGAAGTTGAGCGCGCGCGCGTTCATCGCGCGGGCCGGCTCGATCGGCGCGGTGGGATCGAGCGGGGTCGCGACCGGCTGCGGGCGGGCGGTCGCCGCCGGGATCTGGGTGGTGGTCCGCGGCACCGAGATCGAGGGTGAGCTGGTCCGCGCTGGCTGCAGCGTCGGCGAGGTCACCGGGCGCGGCGTGGGCGTGGGCCGAGCCGGCGGCGGCCGGGTCGGGCTCGCTCGTCGAGGCTGGGCAGGCTGGCCGGGTGCGCGCGCGCTGGCCGGCGAGGGCGGGGCCATCGCCGCGTGACGGCTGGTCGAGCCTGGCTTGCGGAGGGCGGCAGCGTAGGCGGCGCAGCGCGCGGGATCGCGGAGCTCGGCGTAGGCCGCCGCGATCCGCGCGTAGATCCGCACCAGGCGATCGTGGTCGACCGCCGACAGCTTGGCCCGCCACAGGTCGGGGTGGCGCGAGCGCGCGACCTCGTGGAACGCTGGCTGGATCGCCGCCGGCAACGCCGCGCGGGTCAGGTCGAGCCACGTGAACAGATCGCGCTGCTCGATCACCGGCTCGACCTCCCCGAGCCAGCGGGTCAGCTCGTCGACGGTCCAGGCCACATGGTCCTCGGAGCCTGGCGTTGTCGATCGTTCGCCAAGGGTCGCTACGCCGCCCCGGACGCGGCGGCCACCACCGGCGCGCCGAACACCTGCAGGGTCGCCTCGCGCTGGATGCCGGTGTCGGCGTCGCGGGCGCGGACGTGGAGGATCCCGTCGGTGTCGACCCGGAAGGTCACCTCGATCCGGACCTCGCCACGCCGTCGCGGCGGCAGCCCCTCGAGGACGAGCTGGCCGAGCGCCTCGTTGTCGGCGAACCGCCGAGCCTCACCGCGGCAGCACTCGATCAGCACCATGGTCTGGTGATCGCGGGCGGTGGTGAACGTGCGGGTCCGCTCGATCGGGGTCGGCAGGTTGCGATCGAGGATCTGCTCGGTGTAGCCGCCGGCGGTCGCGATCCGCAGGCTGGCGGGGGTGACATCGAGGAGGATCGGCCGGGCCGGCAGCGCGGGCGCCGCCATGCCCATCACCGTCGGGGCGCCGGCCGCCGTCGGGCTCGAGCCGAGGGCCGGGGTCGAGCCGAGGATCGCGGTCGAGCGCACCGACGCCGGCGCGTCCTTGGTGGCCATGCCCGGGCCCTGGAACAGGCTGCCCGACAGGCTGCCGGCCTGGATCGCTGCGCCGTGGGCCACCACCTCGTCGGGGTTGATCTTGGCCGCGGGCTCGCGCCCGAACAGCTCGGCCAGCCGGCGCCGGACCAGCGGGATGCGGCTGGTGCCGCCGACGCACACGACCTCGCTGATCTGGGCCGGGGTCAGGCGAGCGGCGGTCAGCACCCCGCGACACAGCTCGATCGATCGCTCGACGAAGCCGCTCATCATGTCGTCGAGCTCGCGCCGGGTCAGGCTGAACGGCAGGCTCAGCTCGCGGGTCCCCGAGATCAGGCCGTCGATCGTGCCCTCGGCGCTCGAGTGCTCGGTGAGGTGGATCTTCACCTCCTCGGCGGCCAGGGTCAGGCGGGTCATCAGGCTGGGGTCGCGTCGGGGATCGACCCGCAGCGTGCGGTTGAGTTCCGCGGCCAGTGACTCGGCGATCACCCGGTCGATGTCGTCGCCGCCGAGGAAGAAGTCGCCATCGGTGGCCAGGACCTCGAACACCTCGTCGCGGATCGCCAGCAGGCTGACGTCGAACGTGCCGCCGCCGAAGTCGAACACGCAGACGATCTCGTCCTTGCGCTGACCAAAGCCGTAGGCCAACGCGGCCGCGGTCGGCTCGTTGAGCAGGCGCAGCACGTCGAGACCGGCCAGCCGCCCGGCCTCCTTGGTCGCCTGCCGCTGGGCGTCGGAGAAGTTGGCGGGGACGGTGATCACCGCCTGGGTGACGGTCTGGCCGAGCTGCCGCTCGGTCGCGGCCTTCAGGTAGGACAGGACGTGGGCCGAGATCTCGGGCACTGGCACCAGCCGGTCGCGGATGACGATCAGGGGCTGGTGGTTCTCGCCCTCGCGCACGCTGTAGGGCAGGCCGGTCAGCGCGAGCTGGACCATCGGCGAGCGGAGGTTCTGGCCGATGAGCCGCTTGGCCGAGTAGATCGTCGTGGTCGGCTCGGTCGGTCGTCGGGCCTTGGCCTCGAGTCCGACCATGACGCCGCCGCCCGGTGGGTAGGCGACCACCGACGGGTGGATGCGCTCGCCGTGGAGCCCGAGCGCAAACTCGACCCCGGTCGGGGTCGCAGCCGCGACCACCGAGTTGGTGGTGCCAAGGTCGATACCGACCGCAATGGACATTCAGGGGCTCGATTGTTCCGAGGAAACCGCGCGGACGCCAGCCTCGACGGCGAGGGGCACCTCTATGCTCCGCGCGAACCGCGATCGCGTCAAGTTTGCCGCCATCCGGCCGACCTAGCAGCCACCGGCATGCGAAATCACGTTCCCGGACGCTGGCATGTGCGGTGCAA
>JAYVSF010000645.1:0-6882 GCA_043775605.1 Myxococcales bacterium | reverse complement strand
GACCAGCAGCGCGGCGCAGTGCGAGTGCTTGAGCAACGTGTCGTTGACGGTGTGGGTGCCGAAGCCCTGGAACACCTGGACGAAGTAGTTGCGGTAGGTGATCAGCAGATCGACCTGCTGCCAGGTGAGCCCGGCCAGGTAGCCGAGCCCGAGCAGGCGGTCGTCGAGGAGCTGGCCGTCGAGCACGCGCTGGATGATCGCGCCCAGCCGGTCGAGCGTGGCCGGATCGTCGATGTGGCGGCCGTCGCCGCCGGTGACCTCGAAGCCGGTGATGTAGATCTCGGGCCCGGCGCCCTCGAGCCGCTCGGCCAGCCGGCTGGTGGTGCGCAGCGCCATCCGGTGCAGCGACGGCACCACGTCGTTGAGCACCAGCTCCTTGCGCGACACGATCCGCAGCGAGGTGTAGCGGCGGGCGCCCTCGCCCAGCATGACCAGCGCGACCCGCAGGCCCTGGTGGTCCTCGAGCTGCTCGATGAGGCCGATGTCGTAGAGCGCGAGGTCGGGCGGCAGCGTGTCCTGGTACGACTGCGGGAAGCGGGCGCCGTAGCGGGTCCACATGTCCTGGGCCGACGCGGTGGTGGCCAGGTAGATCTCGGCCCGCGACCGGGCGCTGGCGTCGGCGGTGCCGCGGTAGCGCTTGAACACCAGCGCGCGCAGCGCATCGCTCCAGCTCTCGAGCAGGTGCTCGAGGTCCTCGGTCAGGGTCTCGAGGTCGGCGTCGCTGACGTTGGGCCGGTACTTGCCGACCGTGAAGTGCAGGCGGATGGGCGATTCGTCGTCGGTCTCCTGCCGGTAGTCGCGCAGGTAGGGCACGGCGAGGAACGTCCGCAGCTTGTCGGCCAGCTCCGAGCGCAGCGCCTCGGAGAACTGCATGCGCGGCACCACGCACACCACCGTGAGCCGGCGGCCGCCGGGCCGGCGCCAGACGAACACCCGGGCCTGATCCTTGGACTCGGCCAGCCGGAACTGGTTGGCGACGTCCTGGATCTCGTCGATGTTCCAGTAGAACAGGTCCTCGACCGGCATCGAGTCGAGGATCGCGACGCTCTTGGTGTAGGCGTAGCTGCCGGCCGGCTCCTCGAGGCGGGCCATGACCTCCTTGATCCGCTTGCCGACCACCGGTACCCGCCGGTTGGCCTGCTTGTGGGCCTTGGTCGACATCATGCCGATGAAGACGTGCTCGCCGAGCGGCGTGCCGTCGGGGCCGGGCTCGGTGACGCCGAAGTAGCGGACCTGGGTCACCGACCGGACCACGGTCATGTAGTCGGTGCGGTAGAACGAGTAGAGTTCGCGGCGGGTCCGGCGGGTGCCGACGATCTCCCCGATCACCTCCTCGAGGGCGCGCCGCTCGGGGGCGGCGAACAGGCCGAGGCCGCGCTCGGGCTGTTTGCCGTTGGCGTGGGCGAACCAGGCGTAGCCGATCAGGATGAAGTTGTCGTCCTTGAGCCAGTCGATCAGCTCGACCGCCTCGACCGCCTCGCGCTCGCGCGGGGTGTCGGCGGCGCCGGCCTGGGCCCGGCGGATGACCTCGGCCGGGATCTGCTGCGACTCGCGCGGGCTGGGCCGCGACGCGTCGAGGCCGGCCAGCGCGCACAGGAACCCGCGGGCCTCGCCGAGCCGCGCCATCATCTCGCGCCGGTCGCGGTTGACCAGCAGGGTCCGCTCGAGCCGCTGCTCGAGGTCGGCGCGCAGGGCCTCGCGTCGCTCGACCGGGATGACCGAGACCTGGAGGTAGACCTGCGAGTACTTGCTGGCGGCGGCGTCGTCGATGCCAGTGAGCTGGTCGCCGGCGTGGACCACGCCATGGATCGGGTGGAGCACGAACTGCAGCGCGAGGCCCTGCTGGCGCAGGAACGCCTTGATCGTGCGGATCACGAACGCGCAGTCCGGCAGCCGGGTCTCGATCACCGTCGACGGCGACTCGTCGCCGAGCAGCGTGGTCTCGGGATCGTGGCTCGCGACCTTGACGGTGCGGCCAAAATCCTCCTCGAGGAACGCGAACCGCTCCATCACGAACCCGAGCATCACGCGCGGCTCGGCCTCGCTGAGGACCTCGGCCGGGATGGCGCGCGCGTACGACCGGATGTACGCGTCGAGCTGGTCGCGGTGCGGCGCGGCGACCGCTTGCTGCGCCAGGGTGAGGACCTGCTGCACGACCTCTGCTTGCATTTGCGCGGACCGTAGCAGAGCGCCGAAGATCGGACGACGCGCCGGGCCGGTGACGTTGTGACGCGGTGCGCCGCCAGCGGGGCTGCGACAAGCGGTCACCCCGCGCGCGGTTACGCCTTGGCGTCCTCCGACGTCAGCCACGGATAGACCAGGCCGGCGAGCGCGCCGCCGATCACCGGGCCGATGATGAACAGCCACAGCTGCGACAGGTAGTCGGTGGCGAACACCGCCTGGCTGATCGAGCGGGCCGGGTTCACCGAGGTGTTGGTGACCGGGATGCTGATCAGGTGGATGAGCGTGAGCGCGAGGCCGATCGCGAGCGGCGCGAAGCCGGCCGGGGCCTTGGGCGAGGTCGCGCCGAGGATGATGAACAGGAAGAAGAACGTCATCACCGCCTCGGTGACCAGCGCCGCGAGCATCTTGTACTGGTCGGGGCTCTTGTCGCCGAAGCCGTTGGCCGCGAAGCCGCCGAGCTTGGCGTCGGCGTGGCCGGTCTTGACGATCAGCGCGATCACCGCCGCGCCCGCGATCGCGCCGGCGATCTGGGCGACGATGTACGGGCCGAGCTCCTTGCCGGGGAAGCGCTTGGCGATGAACAGGCCGACCGACACCGCCGGGTTCAGGTGGCAGCCGGAGATGTGGCCGATGGCGTAGGCCATGGTCACCACCGTGAGGCCGAATGCGAGGGCGACGCCGAGCGCGCCGCCGACGTGGGGCGCGGCGAGGATCGCCGTGCCGCAGCCTCCGATCACCAACCAGGCCGTACCGAGTGCTTCCGCGACGAGCTTCTTGCCGAGCGACATGGGACCTCCTCCTTGCGGCGACGCGCCGCCGAGCCCATGGTCAGCGATCTGCCCGGGCTCCGTGCACGTCGCTACCCCGCGCCGCCCGCACCGGTGACCCGCGACGACCGCGATTGGGGCGGCGGTGGGTTGACCCGCGCGGAGATCTCGGTGTGCGGCGCGATACGCGGGCGACCCGCGCGGGCCCGGAATAACGCGAACGATCTGCGTGAGAGCTCGGTCCTCCGCAACTTCGGCGCCGGTGTGTGAACGCTTCACAGTGCAACCGTGTTCGCGGGCTTCACACACTGTGATCCCGTCGAAGATGCGACGATTGACCGACTCTTTCCGTGATGGGGAATCGGCGCGCGCGTGCTAATCGGGAGAGGTTGCTCAAACCGGAGTCGTCCATGTCGAAGCCCTCCCTCTCTCGGCACGTGATCCCGCGAATCGGCGTCGTGCTCGCAGCGTCCGGCGCGCTCGCGCTGGCCTTGCTGGCCGGCCCGGGCTGCTACTACGCCAGTGACCCGGCCGGCGTGGGCGGGGGCGATGGCGGCTCGATCGCCAGCAACGAGTTCCCGTGCGAGGCCGCCAAGGTGCTCGCGACCTGCTGGGCCTGCCACCAGACCCCGCCCCGCGGCGGCGCGACCTTCTCGCTCGACAAGCGCAGCGACCTGCTGGCGCCGTCGACGGTCGCGCCGGCCCAGACCATGGCCGAGCGCTCGCTCATCCGGTTGCGCCAGGCGTCGAACCCGATGCCGCCGGCCGGCTACCCGAAGCCGACCGCCGCCGAGGTCACCGACTTCGCGAACTGGATCGCCGGCGGGATGCCGACCGGCACCTGCGCCGGGACCGATCCCACCCAGCCGGCGCCGACGGTGTGCACCTCGGGGAGCAAGTGGCAGGGCGGCAACTCGGAGAACCCCGACATGAACCCGGGCCGGCCGTGTCGCGCGTGCCACCTCGGCAGCGAGCCGCAGAAGGCCTACTACTTCTCGGGCACGGTCTACCCGACCTTGCACGAGCAGGACTACTGCAACGCGGCCGGGATCCCGGCCGGGTCGAAGGTCCAGATCCTCGACGGCAGCGGCGCGGTGAGGGTGACGATGACGGTCCAGGCCTCCGGCAACTTCTACTCGCCCTCCACCGCCGCCGGATTCACGCTGCCGTACACCGCGCAGGTCGTGACCCCGTCCGGCTCGAAGATGGTCATGACCACCAAGCAGACCGACGGCGACTGCAACGGCTGCCACAACGAGCAGGGCGCGCTCGGCGCCACCGGCCGCATCCTCATCCCTACACCGTGACCGCCATGCCCTCGAAGAAGTTCGCGCGACTGTCGGCGGTGCTCGCGCTCGGCCTCGCGGCCGGCTGCGTGTCGCCGTCGGATCCCGCCCTCGATCACTGGCACTACGTCTACGCGACCATCATCGAGCCGCGCTGCACCACCAGCGCCTGCCACTCGCCGCTGTCGCAGGCCGGCTTGCAGCCGCTCGATCTGTCGACCGACGCGATCGCCTACAAGAAGCTGGCCGGGCGGGTGTGCGGCGACACGACGACGGCGGTCGGCGGCTACGCCAACACCACCAGCCCCACCGACAGCGCGCTGGTGATCCTGCTGGTGCAGCCCGATCCCGGGGGCATGCCACCCGACCGGCGCCTGGCCGATCAGGAGATCACGCTGGTCGAGGACTGGATGACGCGAGGTGCCCTGTGCGATTGACCGTGTTCGCCGCGCTGTTCGTCGTGCTCGTGCTCGCGCTCGGCGCGACGCCGGCCGAGGCCTACCCCGAGTTCCAGTTCGCGACCGGCGCCACCCGCTGCTCGGAGTGCCACCTGTCGCCGGTCGGCGGCGGGCTGCTCAACGACTACGGCCGCGGCGAGGCGGGCGACACCATCGCCGGCGCCGGTGACGGCGGCTTCCTCCACGGACTGGTCGAGCTGCCGAGCTGGCTGGCGATCGGTGGTGACGTCCGGGTGGCGTCGCTGGCGCGCCAGGGCCGCGGCACCGAGGCCGCGGTGTTCCCGATGCAGGCCGAGCTGTCGGCCCACCTCGGCTGGAAGGGCCTGTCGATCGACGGCACGTTCGGGGCGCTCGACGCGATCCGCCGGCCCCAGCCGCTGAGCAACCGGCTGGGCAGCTCCGAGCACTACGTGATGTACCAGCCCGAGTCGAAGGACTGGTACGTGCGCGCCGGTCGGTTCTTCCCGGCCTACGGCCTGCGCCTGCTCGATCACACCGCCTACGTCCGTCGCTTCACCGGCCTGCACACGCTCGAGGAGAGCTACGCGGTCGGCGCCGGCGTCAACGGCGACGCCTGGGAGCTGAGCGGCTCGGTGCTGACGCCGCTCGAGGTCGCGCCGGTGGTCGGTCAGCACGGCTGGGGCTACGCGCTCCAGTACGAGCGGTTCACCGGCGCCGGCACCGGCAGCTGGAGCATGTCGTCGAAGGGCCAGCACACCGCCGACGGCAACCAGGCCTGGCTGGGCCTGACCTGGAAGCGCTGGCTCGAGGGGCCGCGGCTCCTGCTGTCGGTCGAGCTCGACGGCGGGCCGCAGCAGATCGCGGGCGCCGGCACCATCGCGCGAATGGCCGGCTACGCCGCCTTGAACTACCGGCCGGGCAGCCGCTGGAGCGCGGCGCTGGCGGCCCACCTGTTCGACCCCGACGTCCGGGTCAACGGCGACACCGGCTCGGCGCTCGAGGCCGACTTCACGGTCTTCCCGCGGGCCCACTTCGAGCTGGCGGCGACGGTCCGCGCCGAGGCCGCCAACGTCGAACACGGCTCGATCTTCGGCCTGCTCCAGCTCCACTACTTCCTGTAGGGCCGGCACGGGCCGCGTACCCGGAACACCCGGTCGCGCATCCTCGCCTGCATGAGCCTGGTGCGCACGAACCTGTTGACGCTCGCCGCGATCCTCGCGGTCATGGCCGTGCTCGCGCTGGTCGAGGCCGCGATCCCGCTCCACGCGCGCGGGCGCTGGCACCGGGCCCACCTCGGCCCGAACCTGGCGTTGACGGCCGTCGCCTTCCTCAGCAACTTCGTCCTCAACGCCGCGCTGGCGGCCACGACGACGTGCGCGCCGACATGGTGTAGGCTACCCCGCGGGCTCGGACCGGGGCCGCGTCGACGACGTAGGTCACCGGGATTGCTCGGCACCGAAGCGGCACGGTCCGTGAGCGTCTATCCGCGCCTGTCCGCCTCATGCCCTCCCAGACCCACCGCCGCCTCGCGCAGCTCTACGAGATCAGCCAGGTCGTCGCCAACCTGGAGACCGTCGCCGAGACGTTCTCTCCGGTGCTCGACATCGCGACCCAGACCCTGGCCATCCGCAGCGCGATCCTGATGGAGGTGGAGGCCACCCAGTCGCGCATGGTCGTCTGGCCGGCCGAGGCCGAGGGTTCCGAGGCGATGCGCGCGAGCACGGCGCACATCGAGCGGGCCTACGCCATGCTGGTCGCCGGCGCCGCCGACGATCAACCTCGAGCCGAACCGGCCGGCCCGTCGGCGCCGGTGGCCCCCGCCGACGGCTCGGGGCTCGCGGCCGAGCGGTTCGTCGTCGTCCCGCTCACGGTCGCGCAGCGGACCTTGTTCGGCGTGCTCCAGGTCGAGGGTGCCGATTCCCTCGACGACGCCGACCACCTGTTCGTCGTCGCCATCGCCAACCAACTCGCCGCCGCGGTCGCCCGCGCCCGCGATCGCCAGCGCGACATCGCCCGCCGCGACCACGCCGAGGCCGGTCGGACCCGGGCCGAGGTTCGTGGCGCTGCGTCGGAGCTCCTGTACGAGGAGGCGCGCCGGGCCGTTCGAACCCGCGACGGCCTGCTAGCGCACCGATCAGTTTCCCGCCTCAGGAAAATCGATCGGTTAGGCGAGGTCGATCGACAGCGCGTTCGGGATCGTGATCCTCTGCCGGGACGATGGCCATC
>JAYVSF010000644.1:0-3872 GCA_043775605.1 Myxococcales bacterium | reverse complement strand
GTGGATCCGCATCCCGATCGAGCTGGCGCTCCCGTACGGGGAGTACCTGGTGATGATGGAGGCCTGGAACGCGATTCCAGCGCCAGTCCGGCAGGCGATCCACCTCATCATCGACGTCGTCGGGCTCATCCCAGAGTACGGCGCGATCGCCAACCTGGTGTCGGCCGGGCTGTACGTGCTCGAGGGCAACTACCTCGAGGCCGCGCTCGCGGTGGTCGGCGCGGCGGCCGACATCGTCCCCGGTCTGGGCCAGGCGTTCAACAGCACCCGGATGGGTAAGAACCTGGTCAAGGTTCTGCACCTCGCGAAGACCGCCATCGATCTCTACGGCGGCAGCAAGTCGATGATGGAGGCGTACCAGCACTTCCAGAAGGGCGAGTACTTCCAGGGCGTGCTGTCGCTCGGTGAGGTGCTCACCAAGCTCATCAGCCTCCACGCGTCCCACACCGCTCCCCCCGCCGGTGGCGCTCCCGCCGGCGGTGGTCACGGCACCGGTGCGCACGGCGGCGGTGGTGAGGGTGGCGGCGGTGGCCACGGTACGGCCCCTGCCGGCGGTGGCCACGGTACGGCCCCTGCCGGCGGTGGCGGCGGTGAAGGCGGCGGCGGTGGCACCCATGCGCCGCCCGGCGGTGGCAGCGGCGCGCCCCCGGCCGGTGGTGGCGGTGGCGGTCACGCGCCTCCTGCCGGTGGTAGCGGCGGGCCGCCGGCCGGTGGCGCTGTCGTCCCTCCTCCCTGACGCGAGCGACCCGCGCCGGATCGGGAGCACCTGCAAGGACGTCGACGCGCATTTTCGTTCGCGCCGGCGTCGGGTTCGTGTACGGTCCGCGACCATGAAGCTGACGGCCGTCTCCCCTCTCCTCATCACCCTCGGTCTGGCTGCCTGCGGCGGCGATGACGGCTCGGTCACCCCGACCGTCGACGCCTCGCGGATCGACGCCCGCGCCGTCGACGCCGCGCCGGTGGTGTGCTCGATCTCGAGCGCGACGTTCACCGATCGGGGCGCGCTGACGCCGTCGTCGTGCATCCAGGACCCGGGCCAGATGGCCAACAATCCCAGCGACGACGTCATCGTGCTGCGCGCCCCGCTGCAGACCGGCAATCCGTTCGACGAGCTCGAGATCCAGCTGTGGGCCGGCTACGGCGCGCTGGCCGGCGGCTTCGCCAACGGCACCTACCCGATCGCCGGCGACGAGCTGCAGTTCGCGACCTGCGGCGTCTGCGTGTTCATCAACAGCCAGCGCAGCGACGCCATGACCTACGTGGACGACTACTTCGCGACCGGCGGCTCGGTGACCCTGAGCTCGGTGGCCGGCAACCTCACCGGCACGTTCAACGGCCTGACGTTCGAGCACGTCACCGTCGCGCAAGGCATGACGACCCCGGTCGGCGACGGCTGCGTCACCACGGTGGCCGCCGGCACGTTCACCGCGCCGATCACGTCGCCGCCGCCGGCCAAGCGCGGCCAGGCCCCCAGCCGCCACACCAAGATCCGCGTCCGCCAGTAGGCGCGCGTCGTCGTCGGCGCGGTCATCCGCCTCGCCGCGACGGCACGGTCCGGGCCAGGACCCCGACCGCGGTCTCGAGCTCGCTCGGGGTCAGCGGCGCGAACACCAGGCGCAGCGCGCGCGGCTCGCGCCCGTCGAAGGCGTAGCGCCGGCCCGGCGACACCAGCACGCCCGCTTCGGCTTCGTCGACAAGGCCGCGCTGCCACCGCGCGCCTTCGCCACCACCGACATGATCCTGGTCCGCTGATCGATCCGCCTGAGGCGCGGCGTCGCCGGGGCCGGCAGGGCCGGGGCCGCCGGTGGTGGTACGCTCGTCGTCGATGCGCAAGCCGCTGCCCCGCCTGACCCAGCCCCTGGTTCGTGATCGCCTGGCCGACGGCAGCCGCGGGCCGCTGCGCCCGGCGGCGTGGGACGAGGCGCTCGATCGCGCGGCCGCCGGCATCAAGGCCACCGTCTCTGCCCACGGCCCGACGAGCTTCGGCATCTTCAGCTGCTCGAAGGCCACCAACGAGGTGAACTACATGGCCATGAAGTTCATCCGGGCCACGGTCGGCAGCAACAACATCGACTCCTGCAACCGGACTTGACACGCCCCCAGCGTCGTCGGTCTGGCGACGGTCTTTGGTGCAGGCGGCGGCACCTCCTCGTACCGCGAGGTGGAGGAGACCGACGTCGTCTTCCTGTGGGGCTCGAACGCGCGTGACACCCACCCGATCTTCTTCCACCACGTGCTCAAGGGCCTGCGCCGCGGCGCGCGCCTGATCGTCGTCGATCCGCGCCGCACCAGCTCGGCCGACTGGGCCGACACCTGGGCCGGCCTGCAGGTCGGCACCGACATCGCGCTGGCCAACGGCCTCGCCCACGTGATCCTGCGCGACGGCCTCGAGAACCGTGCGTTCATCGCCCGCGCGACCGAGGGCTTCGAGGCCTACAAGGACGACGTCCTCGCGAACTTCGGCCCCGAGCAGGTCGCGGCGATCACCGGCGTCGACGTCGCGACCATCGAGCGCATGGCCCACGCCTACGCCCGGGCCGACCGCGCGATGATCTGCTGGACCCTGGGCATCACCGAGCACCACAACGCCGTCGACAACGTGCTGGCGCTGATCAACCTCGCGCTGCTCACCGGCCACGTCGGCCGCTGGGGCTCGGGCTTGAACCCGCTGCGCGGCCAGAACAACGTCCAGGGCGGCGGCGACATGGGCGCGTTGCCGCACAAGCTCACCGGCTTCCAGGACGTCGACGATCCGGTGGCCCGCGGCAAGTTCGAGGCGGCCTGGGGCGCGACCATCCCGCCGGTGCCGGGCTGGCACCTGACCGACATGTTCGCGGCGATGGAGCGGCGCGAGCTGCGCGCGCTGTTCGTCATCGGCGAGAACCCGGCGCGATCGGAGGCCGACGGTCACCGCACCGCCCACCTGCTGGGCGGCCTCGACACGCTGATCGTCCAGGATCTGTTCCTGACCAGCACCGCGGAGATGGCCGACGTCGTGCTGCCGGCCAGCGCCAGCTTCGCCGAGGCCGACGGCACGGTGACCAACAGCGAGCGCCGGGTCCAGCGAGTGCGGCGGGCGGTCGCGCCACCGGCCGGTGCCCGAGACGACATCGCGATCATCGCCGAGCTGTCGCGCCGGCTCGGCAAGGACCTCGGCGACCCGACGCCGGAAGAGCTGTGGGACGAGCTGCGCGCGCTGTCGCCGATGCACGGCGGCATGAGCTACGCCCGGCTCGAGGCCGAGGGCGGCATCCAGTGGCCGTGCCCCGACCAGACCAGCGCCGGTTCGCCGTTCCTCCACGGCCGGCTGTGGGCCGAGCCGCGCGAGGGTCCGGCGGCGCCGTTCAGCGTGTGCGAGCAGGCCGGGCCGGTCGATCTGCTCGACGCCGACTTCCCGCTGCGGCTGACCACCGGCCGTCGCCTCGAGTCGTTCAACACCGGCGTGCAGTCCGCCAGCTTCCCGTCGCCGTTGCGGCGCGGCGAGTCGCTCGACATCTCGCCGGTCGACGCCGGTCGCCACGGCGTCGTCGACGGCGAGCGAGTGCGGGTGTCGTCGCGGCGCGGCTCGGTCGAGGTCCCGGTCCGCATCGATCCAACCTTGCGGCCCGGCCTGGTGTTCATGACCTTCCACTTTCCGGATCAGGTCGACACCAACATCCTGACCATCGACGCCACCGATCCGCGCTCGGGCACCGCCGAGTTCAAGGCCGCCGCCGTCCGCGTCGAGCGCCTGGTGTTAGGGAGCGGGCCCGCCGACGGGAACAAGGCCGGAGTGGAGCGGGCTGCGTGAGGGGTAAGGGCGGGGTAAGGGCCGGGACGCCATCGTGTAGGAAGTTGGCCCCGGTCCGGATGGTCGAGGACGATGCCGGCCG
>JAYVSF010000643.1:0-8425 GCA_043775605.1 Myxococcales bacterium | reverse complement strand
ACAACCGCGACGCCCTGCGGCAACCGCCGGCGGACGCAAGAATCCTGCTCAGGTGCCGGGATTCTCGGGAGCCCAGGGATAACGTCGGTCGCGGGCAATGTTCCAGGAGCTGCCATGAACAAGGGTCGGTATCTCGGGTCGGTGAACCTGTCGCTGGTCGGGGTGGCGGCGGTCGCTGTCGTCGCCGTCGGTGGCGCCGGCTGCAAGGGCAAGAAGGCGGGCGGCGGCCCGGTGACGCCGATCGCGCGCGACGCCGGGCTCGCCGACGCCGCGGCCGCAGGGGTTGGCTCGGGTTCGGGCTCGGCCGATCCCGGTGATGGGCCCGACGAGCCGACGTTGCGCGCCGGCAAGCGCACCGGGCTGGGGGGACCGGACGAGCGGCCCGAGGTCGCGTCCGAGGCGCTGATCGAGGCGCTGGTCGCGGGCACCGTGCCGTGGACGCGCTGGATCGATCCGGCGCAAGGCGTGGTCGCGTTGAAGCTGCCGGCCGACGCGGATGGAGCCGTGGCGCGGCGCTGCGGTGCCGGGCTGACCGCGGCGACGGGCGCCCTGACCGCGGCGATGAAGGTCGCGGCGGCCAGCGGCCTCGGCTACGAGCTCGACTGCGACAACCTCGGACTGTTCGCGGTCGATCCCGGCGGCGCTGCGCCGGCCGCGACCTGCTCCCTCGAGAGCCCGGCCGCCGGCACCATCATCGTCGATCTGGTGTTCGTGCCCGATCCCGGGCGCGGCCTGCGCCTGGTCGGCCTGTCGACCCTGCCGGCCGACGGCGACTCGACCGCGGGCCTCGAGCGCTTCGAGGCCGAGATGGCGCGGACCGACGCCCGCTGCCCCTGACGATCGGGCGAAGCGTCAGCGCCGGGCCGCGCGGGCGCGCTCGCGCAGCATGAACTGGTAGAGGTCCTCGACCTTGGTCCGCGCCCAGGGCGTCTTGCGCAGGAACTTCAGGCTCGACGCCACGCTCGGGTCGTCGGTGAATCAGCGGATGCGGACCCGGGTCCCGAGGTCGGCCCAGCCGTAGGTCGCGACCAGTTCGGTCACGATCGCCTCCAGCGTGACCCCGTGCAGCGGGTTGTTGCGCTGGGGCGGCGTTCCGGGCGGGGCGTCGTCGTTCGGCATGGGCGTGATCAGGAACCTGTACCGCACTGCTCGGGGCGACGGAGGAAGGCAGAACCCAAACTTCCCTCGTGACCCCGAACACCCTGCGTCATTGTAGATCGCTCGCCAAGGCTCGCTAGTCGGTGACGTCGGGCTCGATGAAGCTCCAGCGGATCTCGGGCGCCTGCTCGGCGATGCGGGCCTCGAGCTTGTTGATGACCTCGCACAGCTCGCCGCCGGTCGACAGCCCGGGCTGGAACCGCAGCTTCATCGCCACCATCACCTCGCCCGGCCCCTGCTGGACCGTGATCATGCGGATCAGCTCGAGGATGCGCGGCTCCTCGGCGATGAGGCCGCGGACCTTGGCCTCGAGCGCGGGATCGGCGCCCTCGCCGACCAGCAGCGACTTGATCTCGACCGCGAGGAACACCGCGACCGCGATCAGCACCACGCCGACTGCGAGCGAGCCGGCGCCGTCCCAGCGACCGTCGCCGGTGGCCCTGGCCAGCACCAGCGCCAGCAGCGCGAACACCAGGCCGACCACCGCCGCCGAGTTCTCGCCGAAGATGACCACCAGATCCGAGTCCTTGGTGTCGCGCAGGTAGCGCAGGAACGGGGTCGAGCCGCGCCGGCGGCCGAGCTCGACGATGTTGCCGTAGGTCGACCAGCCCTCGAGCACGAGCGCGATGGCCAGCACCACCACGCCGACCGTGATGTCGCCGACCGCGTCCGGGTGTCGGATCTTGTGCAGGCCCTCGTAGCTCGAGAACACGCCGCCGCCGGTGAACAGCAGCATCGCGACCATGAACGACCAGAAGTACAGCGCCCGGCCGTAGCCCAGCGGGTGGCGCGCATCGGCCGGCCGGCGGGCCTGCTTGACCCCGAACAGCAGCAGCCCCTGGTTGCCGCAGTCGGCGAACGAGTGGATGGTCTCGGCCAAGAGCGCGCCCGAGCCGGTGATGACCGCGGCCACGCCCTTCGAGGCGGCGATCAGCGCGTTGGCGACGAGCGACTGGACGATGTGCGCGGTCGAGCCGGCCATGGCCACCTGACATACCGCGAACCGGCCGAGCTGTCGCGCGGTGGCGGGCCCGGCGTCACGCGGCGAGGGCCTGGCTGGCCTGCTCGGGGATGCGGATCGTGAAGGTGGTGCCACGCCCGACCTCGGACGTGACCTCGATCGTCCCACCGTGCTTGTCGACGACCACATTGTAGCGGATCGCGGACCCGTGCAGGCCCCTCGGTGTCGCGCCCCGCTACTTGAGCAGCTTCGACAGGGCCTTGAAGTCGTCGGTGCCGGCGCGGCCGAGGAGGTCGAAGACGACGGTCTCGGTGTTGGTGACGACCGCGCCGGCGGCGGCGGCGAGGGCGAGGCCGTTCTTCCAGTTGGCCTTGGTCCGGCTGGCGCAGGCGTCGGCGACGACGTGGACGGTGGCCCGCTCCTCGCACAGCGCGCGCACGGTCTGGAACACGCAGACGTGGGTCTCCATGCCGGTGACCAGCCAGCGATCGATCGTGCGATCGCCGATCGCGACCGGCCAGGCCGGCGACGCGGTGGCTGCGAAGTCGACCTTCTCGAAGAAGCAGACGTCGCGGACCTCGTCGAGCGCGGCCTGGATCGCGGGCGTGGTGCGGCCGAGCCCGCGCGGGTACTGCTCGCTGACCAGGATCGGCAGCTCGAAGCGGCCGGCGGTCGCGATCAGGGTGGCGACCTGGCGCTCGAGCTGGACTCGCACCGGCTCGGCCATGGCCGCGGCCAGCCGCTCCTGGACGTCGATCACGAGCAGCGCCGTGCCCGGCGCCCTCATCGTCAGCGTGTCGATCGTGGACATGGCGATCACCCCAGCTGGGCGCGGGCCTCGAGCAGGTGCTCCCGGCGGGTCTGCTCCTCGACCAGCCGGCCGCGCTGCTCGGCGATGACCTCCTCGGGCGCGCGCTCGAGGAACTGCGGGTTGGCCAGCTTCTTCTCGTAGTGGGCGATCTCCTTCTCGGCCTTGCCGATGTCGCGGGTGATCCGGGCCCGCTCGGCGTCGAAGTCGATGAGGCCGGATAGCGGCATCACCACCTCGGCGTAGGCGCCGACCATGGTCTTGGCCGCCGCCGCGCTGATCGCCGGGGACGAGTCGGGCAGGATCGCGACCGCGCCCTCGCCGGCCGCGCCGACCAGGTTGAGGGTGACCCGGGCCGCGTTCTCGATCAGCGCGCGGTTGCGATCGATCAGCGCGCGCTGGTCGTCGCTGGCGACCCGCAGGTCGACCGGCACGCTCCACGACGGCGGCACGTTGTAGGTCGAGCGCAGCATGCGGATCGCGACCGCGACCTCCTGCACGATCGTCAGCTCGCGCTCGGCGGCGAGGTCGATCAGCGCCGGATCGCCCTTGGGGTAGATCGTGATCATCAGCGACGCCGGCAGGTGGCCGGGCTTGGGCAGCTTCTGCCAGATCTCCTCGGTGACGAACGGCGTGATCGGGTGCAACAGCCGCAGGGTCTGCTCGAGGACGTGGTTGAGCACCGCCTGCACCACCTTGCGGCGCGGGCTGGGCGCCGAGCCGTCCGACGGCAGGTACAGGTGCGACTTGACCAGCTCGATGTACCAGTCGCACAGCTCGTGCCACACGAACTGGTAGAGGGCGTTGGCGGCGTCGCTGAACCGGAAGGCGTCGAGCGCGGCGTCGACGTCGGCCGCGACCCGCTGCAGGCGCGACAGGATCCAGCGCTCGGGCAGGGCCAGCCCAGGCGCGCCCGGCACCAGCAGGGCCTCGGCGCCGTCGGGCTCGTGGCCCTCGAGGTTCATCAGCGCGAACCGCGACGCGTTCCACAGCTTGTTGATGAAGTTGCGGTAGCCCTCGACCCGGTCGACCGACAGCCGGATGTAGCGGCCCGAGGTGTTGAGCGCCGCCAGCGTGAAGCGCAGCGCGTCGGCGCCCATCGCCGGGATGCCCTTGGCGAAGTTCTTCTTGACGTTCTTGAGCGCGGCCTCGCGCTTCCTGGCGTCGGGCACCTCGGCCTCGGTCCGCTCGAGGATCTGCTCGAGGGTGGCGCCGTGGACGACATCGAGCGGGTCGATGACGTTGCCGACCGTCTTCGACATCTTGTCGCCGTTCTCGTCGGTGACGATCGACGTCAGGTAGACGGTCTTGAACGGGACCTTGCCGGTGAAGTGCAGGCCCATCATCATCATGCGGGCGACCCAGAAGAAGATGATGTCGGGGCCGGTGACCAGCACCGCGTTGGGATAGAAGGTCGCCAGCGCCCGGGTCTTGTCGGGCCAGCCCAGGGTCGAGAACGGCCACAGCCCCGACGAGAACCAGGTGTCGAGGATGTCCTCGTCCTGGCGGACCGCGGCGCCGCAGCCCGGGCACGCCGCCGGCTCTGCGCGAAGGACGGTGATCTTGGCGCAGCCGTCGCAGTACCAGGCCGGGATGCGGTGCCCCCACCAGAGCTGGCGCGAGATGCACCAGTCCTTGATGTTGGTCATCCAGTGCATGTACGTCTTGGTCCACAGCTCGGGGACGAACTTGGTCTTGCCGCTCTCGACCGCGGCGATCGCCGGCGCGGCCAGGGGCGCGGTCTTGACGAACCACTGCTCCATCAGCATCGGCTCGATCACCGCGCCCGAGCGCTGCGAGCGGCCGCGCGGGACCTTGTGGTCCTTGATCGTGCCGAGCCGGCCCGCGGCCTCGAGGTCCTCGAGCACCAGCGTGCGGCACTCGTCGGTGGTCAGGCCGATGTAACGCCCGGGCGCCGGCGCGCACATCCGGCCCGTGCGGTCGATGACCTGGAGGTCGGGCAGGCCGAGCCGCTGGGCGCAGGCGTAGTCGTTCTCGTCGTGGGCCGGCGTGATCTTGACCGCGCCCGAGCCGAACGCGGGATCGACGAAGCTGTCGGCGACGATCGGGATGCGGCGGCCGGTCAGCGGCAGCTCGACCTCGCGGCCGACCAGGTGCTTGTAGCGCTCGTCGTCGGGGTGGACCGCGACCGCGGTGTCGCCGAGCATGGTCTCGGGCCGGGTGGTGGCGACGATGATCTCGCCCGTGCCGTCGGCCAGGGGGTAGCGGAGCTCCCACATGTGGCCGGCCTCCTCGGCGACGTCGACCTCGAGATCGGACACCACGGTCTCGCTGACCGTATCCCAGTTGATCATGCGCCGGGCCCGGTAGATGAGGCCCTCGTCGTACAGGCGGACGAACGCCTCGCGCACCGCGCGGTTCGACACCTCGTCCATGGTGAAGCGCTCGCGGGCCCAGTCGAGCGAGAAGCCCATCAGCTTCTCCTGCGCGCTGATCCGGCTGCCCGAGCGCTCCTTCCACTGCCACGCCCGCTCGAGGAACGTGTCGCGGCCGAGCTCGAAGCGGTTCTTGCCCTCGCGCCGCTGGAGATCCTTCTCGAGCAGGACGTGGACCGCGATCGACGCGTGATCGATGCCCGGCATCCACATCGCGTTGAAGCCCTGCATGCGGCGCCAGCGGACCAGGATGTCCTGCAGCGTCGAGCCCAGGCCGTGGCCCATGTGCAGCGACCCGGTGACGTTGGGCGGCGGCAGGGTGATCGCGTACGGGACGGTCGGGCGGGTCTCGTCGGCGTGATAGTGGTCGGCGTCGAGCCACGACCGGAGCCAGCGTGGCTCGACGTCGGAGGGATCGTACTGCTTGGGCAGGGCCGTGGCGATCATCGGTCGTCGACGCTAGCACGCCGACCGCGACTCGCGCCCTCCGACCCGGACTCAGTTCGCGCGCTTGGCGGCGAGCTCGTGCAGGTGCTCGCGGATGATGGCCTCGGCCAGCTCCGGCACCACCTCCCACACCACGCGCTCGACCACCTCGGCCGACAGCTTGAGCAGGGCGGTCAGCTCGGCGCTACCCGGGGCCAGGCCCGACAGCTCGGCCAGCCGCTCGCCCATCTTGGCCAGCGTGCGCTCGACCAGGATCGAGCGCCTGGTCGGGATGCCGGCGATCATCGGCGCGCGGCCGGCGCCACCGAACCCGGGCTCGCGCGCGGGCGCGGCAACCGGAGCCGTGGCGGCATCCGCCTGGATGGCGGTCGCCGGCGCGCTCTTGGGCGGCACCACCGCGATCGGACCGGACGGCGGGGTCGGCGTCGGCATCTTGATCGTCGGCATGCCCATGATCGTCGCCGAGCGTGGCGGCGCGCTCTTCTGAGCGGCAGCGGCAGCAGCGGCGGCAGCTGGCGACGGCGCCTGGACCGGCGCGGCGGCGATCGGCGTCGGCGCTGCGACGGGAGCAGCCGCGATCGGTGCGGCCGCGGCCTTGCCGGCCTTGGCGACGCCGGTCTGGCCGATCTTCTCGAGGATCTCGGCGACCTTGTCGAGCATGACCTGGGTGTCCCAGGGCTTGGTCAACGTGCCGTCGGCACCGACCTGCGCTCCGCGGCCGGCATCGTACGGCGCCGAGTTGCCGCACAGGATCATGACCGGCACGCCCTCGGTCGTCGGATCCGACTTGAGCGTGTGGCAGAGATCGTAGCCGTTCTTGCCGGTCATGATCGCATCGGCCAGCACCAGGGCCGGATGCTGGGTCCGGGCCTTGTCCAGCGCCTCGTCGACCGAGCGCGCGCCCACGTACACGTAGTCGGTGGCGCGGAAGGTGATTTCCGCCACCTTCTGCATGGTGACGCTGTCGTCGACGCAGAGAATGACCTTGCTCATCGATCGGCTTCCTCCGCACCTGCACGGCTCGATCGGCCGGGGTGGCCGCCAGGGTGTTCCGGGCCGAAGGCACCGGGTGAATCCGTGCGAATGCCGCTAGTTGGTACCACGGCCTCGCTTCCACGGTCAATTCGAGCACCGCGAATCCGTTGCGGATTTTGGCGGTGATCGGGTGCCGCCGGCGCGAGCCTTGGCCCCGGCGGATGTTGTGTAGAGTGCGCCCGCCATGTCTGACACGTCGAATCCATGCGCCCAGGCCATCCTCGCCGCCGTCGCCGAGATCTCCGGGGCCCCGGTGGGCGAGCTCAAGCTGCAGGCGCCGCCCCGGCCCGAGGTCGGTGACTACGCGCTCGGCGTGTTCGCGCTGGCCAAGGCCGCGGGTGAGCCGGCGCCGGTGGTCGCCTCCCGGATCGCGGCCGCGCTGCCCGGCCGGCTGCCGCAGGTGATCTCGGCCACCGCCACCGGGCCGTTCGTCAACCTGAAGGTCGACCGGGCCTGGGCCAGCCGGCTCGCGGTCGCGGCCGCCGGCGGGGTGGGGGGCGCGCGCCTGGTGCCCGATCTCGGCGCGGGCCAGGTGGTGTGCATCGACTACTCGTCGCCCAACATCTCCAAGCACCTCGCGTACCACCACATCCGCTCGACCATGCTCGGCCACGCCCTGGTCGAGCTCCACCGCGAGCTCGGCTACCAGGTGGTGCGCATCAACCACCTCGGCGACTGGGGCACCACCCACGGCATGCTGCTGGCCGCGCACGAGCGCTGGGGCGGCGAGTACGAGACGATCGACGTCACCAGCCTCAACGCCCTGTACGTCCGGTTCCGGGCGGCGATGAAGGACGAGCCGGGGCTCGAGGACGTCGCCCGGCAGTGGTTCAAGCGGCTCGAGAGCGGGGAGCCCGACGCGCGGGCGCGGTGGACGCAGTTCCGCGATGTGTCGCTGGCCGAGTTCGAGGCCGTGTACCGGATGCTCGGCATCGAGTTCGACGACACCGGCGGCGAGAGCTTCTACGAGGACAAGATGGGCGAGATCCTCGAGCTGCTGGCCGCCCGCGGGCTGGTCAGCGAGAGCGAGGGCGCGCAGGTGGTGCAGCTCGAGGGCGAGAAGACGCCGTTGCTCATCAAGACCCGCGACGGCACGACCCTGTACGCGACCCGCGACCTGGCGGCGGCGCTGTACCGGTGGCGCACGTACCACTTCGCGCGGTCGCTGTACGTCGTCGACCGCGGCCAGGCCCTGCACTTCCGGCAGCTGTTCCTGTGCCTGGGTCTGCTCGGCTTCGACTGGGCGGCGCGCTGCCAGCACGTGCCGTTCGGGCTGGTGCGGTTCGGCGGCAAGAAGACGTCGACCCGAGGCAGCGCCGGCAGCTTCCTGTTGAAGGACGTCTTCGCCGAGGCCGCCGATCAGGTCCGGCCGATCATCGCCGAGAACAACCCGGCGCTGGATGCGGCGGCGGTCGACGTGATCGCGCAGCAGGTCGGCATCGGCGCGGTGGTGTTCGCCAACGTCCTGCCCCAGCGCGACAAGGACGTCGACTTCGACTGGGACAAGGCGTTGTCGCTCACCGGCGATTCGGGGCCGTACCTCCAGTACACCCACGCCCGCTGCGCGTCGATCGGGCGCAAGGCCGGCGGCTGGCCCGCGGCCGACGGGTTCGACGTCGC
>JAYVSF010000642.1:0-2679 GCA_043775605.1 Myxococcales bacterium | reverse complement strand
CGGCAGCTCGAACGGGACCTTCCTCAAGGTCCACGGCGAGCGCCCGCTGATCAACGAGTCGTTCGTGCTGATGGGCCAGCAGCTCTTCCGCGTCAACTTGACGGCCTGATCGGCCTGACCGACGGGACCGACGGGGTCGCTACTGCGGCGCGAGATCGCGGACGCGGACCGGCGAGCGGTCGACGAACGTGAAGCCGTGCGGGATCGTGATCTCGCCGCCGGGCTCGAACACCACCAGGACGTCGACGGACTCGCCGGCCTTACCCCCGGGCGCCTCGACCAGGAGCGTCGAGTTGTCGACGAACCGGAGCACGCTGCCCTGCTGGTCGCCGAAGTAGATCCGCGCGGTGCGGGTCGTCTTCTGGAAGTTCGAGCCGCGGACCGCGAGCCGGGTGCCGCCGTTGGAGTCGCCGGTGCGCGGATCGAGCCCCGTGACCCGCAGCTTGTCGCTGTCGCTGCCACAGCCCGCCAGCCCCCCGAACCCGACGACGGCAACGAACCCGATCGACAGCGCGGCCACCAGCGAGGTCGAGAGCAGCGCGGACATGGTCCGACCATACCGCAGGGGCCCAGTCGATGACAACTCGCTCGCCAGCTTCACATGGCTGGACTCACATGAGGTCCTTGCGCTGCAGCGCGCGCCGCATCTTCACCAGCGCCTGCTCCTGCAGCTGGCGGATCCGCTCGCGCGACAGGTTGTACTTCGCGCCGATCTCCTTGAGCGTCAGCTCGCGCTCGGTCTCGAGCCCGAAGCGCTGGCGCAGGATGTCGGCCTCGATCGGCCGCAGCTCGCCGAGCAGGTGGCGGACCTCGCCGGTGAGCGCGTCGAACTCGAGGTCGGCGGTCGGCGACAGCTCCTCGCGATCGGGATCCTCGAGCACCTCGCCGAGGGTGCGGCCGTCCTCGTCGCCGGCCGGGCGGTCGATCGACACCGACTGCTCGAGCACCCAGCGCCGCATGTTCTCGACCTTCTCGGCCGGCATGCTGGTGGCGTCGGCGAGCTCGGCGGTGGTCGGCTGGCGGCCGAGCTTGGCGGTCAGCTCGCGCCGGGCCTTGGTCAGCCGATGCTGGGCGTCGATCATGTGGACGGGCAGCCGGATCTCGCGGCCCTTGTCAGCGAGCGCGCGGCTGATCGCGTGGCGGATCCACCAGCTCGCGTAGGTCGAGAACCGGAAGCCGCGCCGGTAGTCGTAGCGCTCGACCGCCTTGATCAGGCCGAGGTTGCCCTCCTGGATCAGGTCGGCGAGCGACATCCGGCCGTGGTTGAAGCGGCGGGCGATGCTGATCACCAGCCGGAGGTTCGCCTTGACGAAGCTGTTGCGGGCGTCGTGGGCCGCACGGGCCGCGCCCTCGACTCGCCGCAGCCAGTCGATGAAGCCGCGGGCGGCGCGCACCGCCTTGTCGGCCGGGCGCACGCTGCGCTCGAGCCGATCGACCGCGCCCAGCGCGGCGTCGACGAACAGGCGATCGGCGTCGACCTCGCGCAGCGCCGTGGCGGCCTTGGTCGCGGCCCGGGCCAGCTTGCCCGGCGTCAGCGCCTTGCCCAGCCCGGCGACCTTGCGCATCGCCTTGACCTCGGCCACCGCCGGCACCGCCAGCTCGATCGCGTCGAGCATCAGCGGCAGCGCCGGGGCGAAGCTCAAGAGCTCGGCCCAGAGCATCAGCTCGAGCGCCTCGATCTCGCGGGCCGAGGTGAACTCCTCCTCGGGCTGCAGCACGTGCAGCTCCGCCATGTCGCGGAAGTACATCGTCAGGTAGCCGGACCCGTCGGTCTTGCTGGCCGACTTCGTCGCCGACACGGCCCGCCGCGGGCTGGGCGCTTCCTCGCCGTCCTCGGCGGTCGCGCCGCGTCGAGGCGCCTTCGCCGCCAGCCGCACCGCCCGCCGCTGCGAACCGGTCGCCGGCCGCAGGGCGACCGGACGTCCACTCGTGGGGTTTGCGATTGCTACGCTCATCTTCAAGGCCGTTCTCCTGGCGGCGAGGGCCCGCCTCTGTACAGACGCCGGGACAGGCAAAATGTTTTGATCGACGTCGCGGCGAACGCGGGCGCTTCCCATGCCGTACCCGTGGGAGCCCACGGTTATTCCGAAGACGGCTGCGGCCACGGCAGGTTGCGTGATCAGGTCCACCCCGGAGATACGCGGCGGGCCCGCAGGGCTTACACCGCTGTTACAAGCGGGTCGCCCGGGCCCGACGTCCGTGACTTACACCCCGTCCGGCGCACGGACTGCGCCACAGCGAGCCCGGAGGCCGAGCATGCGATACGGAAGCCCGCGTCAGTCGCCGGCGCGCATCGCTGCTCGGAAGCGATCGACGGCCTTGTCGAACGCGATGCGCTTCTCGGGCGTGGTCAGGTAGCCGGCGCGGGTCGCCAGCTCGGTCCACTCGGCGTCGAGCCGGTCGCCCATGCGCTCCTTGTAGGCCTTGTACTCGCGGGCGGCCGCCGAGAACTTGGCCTTGAGCGCGTCGGCATCGGGCGCGGTCGGCTCGGCCCCGTCGGGCGGCTTGCGCGCCGAGCTGCCGCTGCCGCTGCCGGCGCGGATCCGATCGTCCGGCGGGCGGACAGCCGGCGCGGCGTCGACCGGCGGCGCGATCACGCCGGCGTCGATCGGCGGCGGCGCCACCACCGCGGCGTCGATCTCGTGCACGACCACCGCCGGCGCGCGAGCCACGTCGTCG
>JAYVSF010000641.1:0-1785 GCA_043775605.1 Myxococcales bacterium | reverse complement strand
GCTCGCCGCTGGGCACGGCGTCGGTCGAGCTCGACGGCACCAGCGGCGCCGACTGTCGCGAGTACGTCGAGGGCGCCAGCCCGGGCTCTGGCACCTGGCAGATCATCGATCGCAGCCGGGTCCCGGGTCATTCGCGGCTCGGCTCCGATCTGGCGTACTGCCCGCAGCGCGACGTGCTGATGCCGATGGTCGGGTTCGCGATCGAGACCACCGCGATCGCGGGCACCCAGGCCCGGCTGTCGTATCGCCGGAGCCAGTCGCCGACCGTCGGCGTGATCGGCGCCGTCGATCGGCTCGATCATCCGGACCGCGGGCTGTACCCGGACGAGCTCGGCCAGGCGCCGGGCTGGGGCGTCGACGAGGAGCTGGTGGCCGCGAGCGCCGACGGCCGGTGGCGGGTCGGTGGCGTCCACGGCGTGACGCTCGCGCCGTGGCTGCGCGGGCGCTACTCGCTGGTCGACGCCGCGGTGGCCGACGCCTCGGCCGGGATCCGGCTCGAGCACGGACCGCACGCGATCGAGCCCGAGGTCGCGTACGCGCGGCCGCTGTTCGACGCCGACTCGATCTGGAGCGTGTTCGTCACCGGCGCCAGCACCGATCTGCGGCTCGGCTACCAGCTCACGCCGAGGCGCGGCCGGCTGCACGCCACCGCGAGCGCGTGGCTGCGTCGGTACGGGCTGCCGGCGCCGGGCACGGAGCGGGCGCCGTCGGCGACGTCACCGTGGGTCGGCGGCGGCCGCGCCCGGGCCGAGCTGGCCATGTCATCGACGGTGCACGGCGGGCTCGAGCTGCTCGGCGACGATGGCTACGGCGGCCGCCGGCTGGGCGCGACCGCGCTCGGCCGCTGGCAGACCCGCCCGGACCTCGAGCTGACCGGGCGGCTCGGTGGCCTGCAGGTGGTGACCGATCAGCGGGCGAGCACCGGCGGCGCGAGCGGCGTGGCCCAGCTCGGCGCGCGCTGGGCGATCGACGGTGGGCTCGCGCTCGACGCCGCCAGCGAGGTTAGCACCAGCGCGCGGGCCGGCGCCCAGGTCCGGCTGATGGTGCAGCTCGAGCTCGAGCTGGAGCCCGACCGATGAGCCGGCCCGTGACGCGATCGGCGAGTCGACCGGCGCGGACGCTGGGCGCGCTGCTCGTCGCCGCGCTGATCATGCTGGCCGCGGTCACGCGGTCGGGCCGCGCGGCCGGCGAGGATCCGGCGATCTCTCCGTCGCTGGTGGTGTTCCCGGCCCAGCGCCTGCCGCTCACGTTCTCGCACGCCCGCCACCTGGCCCGAGGCGGCGTGACCTGCACCGATTGCCACACCCGGGCCACGACCTCGCGCTCGGCGGTCGATCGCCTCACCCCCGACGAGGCCGCGTGTCGGACCTGCCACGCGATCGATCGCGCGCAACCGGCCCGGGTCGACAGCCCGCCGACCGCGTGCGCGAGCTGTCACGTCGGCTGGCAAGCCGACCGGTCGGTCGAGCGCGTCGACATCCCGCCGCCTAACCTCAAGTTCAGCCACGTCGCCCACGCCGCGACGTCGTGCGGCGCCTGCCACCTCGGCGTGGCGTCGGCCGACCTCGCCGATCGCAGCCACCTGCCGCGGATGGACACCTGCCTGACGTGCCACGACGACGTCACCGCCAGCGGTCGCTGCACCACCTGCCACCTCGCCGACGCGGCCGGCCGGGTCCGCACCGCGCTGCCGGGCGGCGCGCTGATGCCGACCGGCGGGGTCAGCGGCGCCGCCCACGGCCTCGGGTTCGCCGAGGAGCACGCCCAGGCCGCGCGCGGGCTGGG